>CANQSW010000038.1 GCA_947626615.1 uncultured Peptococcaceae bacterium
CGACTGCGCCTGGCAGGAAACGGAACGCGGGCTGGCCATTATAGGCGCGCTGACACCGTGCAGCCAGTGGTTCGTGCCGGAGCTGACGGGCAATGGGCCGCGCAAAAAATAGCGTAAAAAACGGGAGGCCGCAAAGAAACAGCCTCCCGTTCTCTTTTTTGTTTGGATTTGGCGCTTATTTTATTTGCGCCGCCAGCCGGTCGACGTAGCGGCGGCAAAGCTCGTCGGTCTCCGCCTCCACCATCACGCGGATCACCGGTTCGGTGCCGCTGGGGCGGATCAGCACCCGGCCGCTGGCGCCCAGCTCCGCCTCCGCCTGCTTGACGGCCGCCGCCAGAGCCGGGTCTGCCAGCGCGGCTTCCTTATCCGCCACGCGCACGTTCTGCAAAAGCTGCGGATAAATGCGCACCGGCTCAGCCAGCTTGGAAAGCGTGGTTTTGCGCTCCAGCATCACCTCCATCAGCTTGATCGAGGTGAGTATACCGTCGCCGGTGCTGGCGTATTTACTGAAGATGATGTGGCCGGACTGCTCGCCGCCCAGACGGTGGCCGTGCGCCAGCATATTCTCGTAAACGAAACGGTCGCCCACGGCCGTCTTTTCGTAATCTATGCCCAGCTCGTCAAACGCCTTGTAAAGACCCATATTGCTCATCACGGTGGTGACCACGGTGTTGTTCAGCAGCTTGCCGCGCTCCTTCATATAGCGGCCGTAGATGTAGAGTATCTTGTCGCCGTCCACCACGTCGCCGTTTTCGTCCACCGCCAGGCAGCGGTCGGCGTCGCCGTCATATGCAAAACCAACGTCCAGCTTCTCGCGCCGCACCAGCTCCTGCAGGCCCTCGATGTGCGTCGAGCCGCAGTTCATGTTGATGTTGGTGCCGTCCGGCTCGGCGTTGATGACGTAGGTTTTCGCGCCCAGCGCGTCAAAAATGCTTTTGGCCAGCATCCAGCTGCTGCCGTTGGCGCAATCCAGCCCCACCCTCATGCCGCGATAGGAGCGGATCGCCAGCGAGATCAGATAACCCATGTAGCGGTTGCGGCCGGCGGCATAATCCACCGTGCGGCCGATCTCCGATTTTTCCGCCAGCGGCAGTTCGGCCGGGTCGCCGTCCAGATACGCTTCTATTTTGGCTATCGTCGCTTCGTCCAGCTTCTCGCCGTTGGCGTTGATCAGCTTGATACCGTTATCGTAGAAAGGATTGTGGCTGGCCGAGATCATAATGCCGCCGTCGAAATCCTCCGTCCGCACCACGTAGGCCACGCTGGGCGTGGTGGTGACGTGGAGCAGGTAGGCGTCCGCCCCGGCGGAGGTGAGCCCCGCGCAGAGCGCGTCTTCCAGCATATAGCCGGAACGGCGGGTATCCTTGCCGATCACGAATTTGGCGCGGCCGTCCTTCTGTTCCTTATAATACGCGCCCAAAAACAGGCCGACGTGATAGGCGTGCGCCGCCGTCAGCCCCCGGTTGGCTTCGCCGCGAAAACCGTCCGTGCCGAAATATTTGCCCAAAAAAATTCCCCCTTGCGACGCGGCAGGAGATATCCCGCCGCTTCCGTCCGATCGCTCTTTCAACTTATCATATCATCTTCCGCCGCAAAATACAAGTGCGCGGACAAGGCGGCCGGCAGAAAACAAAACGCACTTTTACTTGACAAGCCTAGACAGTATCCGTTATATTGAAAGTACCAAAATAAAAGGAGTGATGTTATGAACCCTGTCAACCCGGAAGCAATCGGCTTGTTCGGCTTGATCGCCACCGTGCTCTGTTTCGGTTTGGAGCAGGTGGGCGTCGGCGTAAAGGGCGCCGATCACGAAAGGCTGACTCGTTCGCTCGGCTTCATCGCCGTTTTATTCGGCGGCTGCGCACAACTTTTCACGGCTCTTTGTATGTATCTGTTTTCCGTCGGAGGCGGCCACAGCGTTTATCTCGGCACAGTATTCGGCTTCTTCGGCCTGTTCTGGGTGCTGGTCGGCCTGTTCTTCCTGAAGGGCGGCGATAAAAAAGTTATGGCGCATTTCTTCGCCGCCGGCCTCATTCTCTGCCTGGGCTTCACGCTGAAAGCCTTTCAGGAGGGGTTGGTCTGGCCGCTGGGCGTGGATCTGATCGTGATCGACGTTCTGCTGGCGACCCTGATCCCCGCCTGGTATACCGGCAGCCCCGCGCTCACCAAGCTGGCGGGCGCCTGCAACATAGCTATCGGCATCATCTCGATGTTCCTGCTGTTCCCGGCCATCGGGCTGTAAAAAACATTGCAACAAAATCAAAACCGAACGACGACGGGGCGGCGCAAAGCGCCCCGTTTGTCGTACCGCCGCCAGAACAAATTCAACTCCCGCCAAAGAAATTTCCCCCAAAATCATTGACAAGGCCCGGCCTTTACTATATAATGATTGGTGCGTAATTAAAGGCCACACCGTGGAGAGGTACCGAAGCGGTCATAACGGAGCGGTCTTGAAAACCGTCGCACAGAAATGTGTCGTGGGTTCGAATCCCACCCTCTCCGCCATAAGCGGATTTTGACATGGAGAGTTGGCCGAGTCGGTCGAAGGCGCTCGCCTGCTAAGCGAGTATACGGGCAAAAACCTGTATCGGGGGTTCGAATCCCCTGCTCTCCGCCATAATTTTCTTTAACGCGCAATTTGTGCTACTAGCTCAGCTGGATAGAGCGTCTGGCTACGGACCAGAAGGTCGGGGGTTCGAATCCCTCGTAGCACGCCAACTATAAAAGGGTACTCGTAAAACGAGTACCCTTTTATAGTTATCGACCAGGCAGGAGACGAACCCCCGCAGGGGGTGAGATACCGAGCGCCCAAGAGCGCAAGCGACAGCGCCGCGCGATTGGAATCGCGAGGGATACCCGAAAGGGTATACCGAGCGCCCAAGAGTGCAAGCCGAAGGCGCAGCACGACAGCCGAGCGCCCAAGAGAACGAGCCGTAGGCGAAGTTCGATTGGCTGCGCGAGGGGTACCCGTAAGGGTATACCTAGCGCCCAAGAAACCGAGCGCGGCAGCGCCCGCCCTATAAGCATATGTTCCAATTTGTACCGCCATAATGACCAATAGCCCGGTAAGTCTCATCGCAATACCATTTGTCGTTCATTTTGGTTATGCGCAAAGGGCAATATTGATCATAGAAAAACCCATCTCCGGTTTCCAGCGTTACCATGATCAAAACGATTTGGTCGGCGGAGTTTTGCCAAATCAGGTAGCGGTCGGCCTGCCAGGGGCTGTAGTTCAACATAACCGCTTCCACGTCGTAACTTACGGCCAAACCGTCCGGTCTGTCCACATAACCCGGATTGGCATTTGCCTGGTCTTTGACGTAGTAGTCAAAAAGTATGTCGATACATTCCTCGGCAAAATCAGGCACAAAGGCGTCGGTGAAACAGCGCTTCACGTCGTCGGTCGTCCGCAGCTCCTTTGCCAGGCGCGCATAAGGCTCGTCATATTGAGTTTCCGTATCTATCAGGGCGGTGAGCGGTCCGCCGCCATAGCTGATATACTCGCCGTGCGGTTTGCCGTTTTTATCCTGTATACTGCTGGGAATAATGTTAAAGCCTGTGTAAAAATTTACCTTATTGGCGATATCCGCTCTGGCCATAACGTCGGCAAGGATAGCGTCCACTTCGTCCCCGGTATAATAATAGTCGGCCTCGGTATATTCCCGCGGGCTAAAGCTCTCGTCCAGCAGCCATTGGCCGTCCACGTTGGTCAGCGTCAGGGGCAGCGCGGTCTCCGTGCCGGTCAGCATATATGTGCCGGACAATTCTACCTCTATTTTGCCGGCGCTTTGGCTTAGCACCCGCAGCGGCTCATGCTGCCAGACGATCAACGACGGCGGAACGGTGGGGACGTTTTTGTTGCAATACGCCTTGTCTGCCGTAAAGGTGAATTTATCGGTCAGCTCCTGCAGGTATCGCTCCGCCAGCTCCGGCACGAAAGCTGAAGTAAACACGCCGCGAAACCCCGCTTCCGTCAACGGCGCAGCAAACAGAGCGGCGGCCGGCTCCGCCGTTTTTTCGCCGTCATAACCGAAAGCATCATACCATTCCGGGCTAAGAGAGGCTATCTCGCCCAGGGCTTGGCCTGCCGCGTTCATAATATAATCTGTATATTTTGCATAGCTGAAATCGCCCGCATAAAAGGCGTTGGCGATCTCGCCCCGGGTCAGCGCCGCGTCTACGATAGCGGCGATCTCCGCGTCGGAGAGTTTGGCGGCCTGCCCGCAGCCAGAAAGGCCCAAAAGCAGCGGCAGCAGCAGCAAAGTCAGCAGTTTTTTCATCGAAAACACCTCCTGTACGATGCGAACGTATCATTGCGGCAGCTCCCAGCTGTAAAGCGAGCTGCCGACCAGATCGAAAGTCTCGTCGCAATACCAGCGCCCGTCGACGTTTTGCAGGCGCAGAGCAAAGTAACTGTCGCCAAAATTAAAACTTTCCATGTACGTCAGAAAAACGATCCGATCCGCGGTGTCCTGCCAGACAGTATAATCGTCAATATGCCAGTCGTACATCAACAGCGGCATGGGGGTTACGAGATAATTCACCGCCAGACCGTCGGGCAGTTCTATGTACCCCGGGCAGCGATCCGCCGGCTCTTCGTAATAGTAAAAAAGCGCGTCAATATATTTCTGGGCAAGCTCCGGCGTAAAGGCGTCAAAGAAGAAACGCTTCACGTCGTCTAACGTCCGCAGCTCCTTTACCAGACGCGACCGCAGCGCATTGCTCTGGTTTTCCTTATCGATCAGATAAATTTGGTCATAATAGTATTTTCTATACCGCTCATAAGTGGTTTCGTAGTCAACGTCGAAGCAATCGAACTGCCAAACAAGATCGGCTGTCAATGCCCTGTCTGCCGCGTCAGCGATTATTTCGTTTAACTCCTCCTTGCTGTGATAAAAGTCGGCCTCGGTATATTCCCGCGGGCTGAAGCTCTCGTCCAGCAGCCATTGGCCGTCCACGTTGGTCAGCGTCAGGGGCAGCGTGGTCTCCGTGCCGGTCAGCATATATTTGCCGGCCAGCTCCACCTCTATCTTATCGGCGCTTTGGCTGACGACCCGCAGCGGCTCATGCTGCCAATGTATCAGCGAAAGAGGCTGATTCCGCACGATATCATATACGTATAGCTCGCCGTCTTTGACGTTATAGATGCCATCTACGTCCGCGATACATTGCGCCGCCAGCTCCGGCACAAAGGCGCCGCGGAAAACGGCGGCCACGTCGTCAAGCCCAGTCATGCTTTCGCAAAGCGCCCGCAGCTCAGGCAGGTTATCGTTGTTTGGCAGCTTCGTTTGCGAACGGTCCGTCCATTTGATCAAGCGGAAATACTGGTTGTCCTCGACTTCATAGCCGTCGGAGCCATGCGGCAGGTCGCCGATATAAAACGAATTGGCGATCTCGCCCCGGCTCAGCGCCGCGTCTACGATGCCGGCGATCTCCGCGTCGGAGAGTTTGGCGGCCTGCCCGCAGCCAGAAAGGCCCAAAAGCAGCGGCAGCAACAGCAAAGTCAGCAGTTTTTTCATAGCAACGACCTCCTTAAAACGTTACGAAGCGGCGCTCAAACGATCAGCTTGACCTCGCTGCCGCCGGTGCGTTTTTTGGTGACGACGATCTGTTTATCTATCTGCTCCTTCAGCCCGCCGACGTGCGAGATTATGCCCACCAGCCGCCGCCCGCCGGAAAGCCCCGCCAGTATCCGCACGGCCTGCTGCAGCGAGCGCTCGTCCAGAGAGCCGAAGCCCTCGTCCACGAACATGGTATCCAGCTGTATGCCGCCCGCGTTCATCTGGATAACGTCGGCCAGCCCCAGCGCCAGCGAGAGCGACGCCTTGAACGCCTCGCCGCCGGAGAGCGTTTTCACGCTGCGGCTGGTGCCATTATAGTGGTCGATAACGTCAAGCTCCAGCCCGCTGCGGCTGCGCAGGTTTATCGCGGCTTCGCGGCGCACCAGCGTGTATTGATCGTCCGTCATCGCGGCAAAACGCAGGTTGGCCTGGGCGATGATACGGTCGAAATACGTCTGCTGGATATACGTTTCAAAAAGCAGCCGCTGCTGGCCCCGCAAACCGCCGGAGGCAGCCTCCGCCAGCTGGCTGACGCTGCTCCACGCCGCCTCGGCCGCCGCTCTGGCCGCTTCGGCGCGCTCCAGCTCACGGCTAAGCCGCCGGTTCTGCTGCAAGCGCGCGGCCACGGTCTGCCGCCGTTTAGCGATCTCGTCGCGCTCGGCCTCTGCCGCCGTCGCCTGCTGCGTCAGGGCGGCCGCGTCGTCCGCCGGGGCGCTCGCCACGCGCGCTTGCAGCAGCTCGATCGCCGTCCGCGCCTCCGTCAACCTGTTCCGGTGCTCCATCAGCCGTGCGTCCGCCTGTTCCTCCGCGGCCCGCAGCTGCTCTGCCGCGTCCCGGGCCGCCGTTATCGCCTGCTCCAGCTGGTCGCGGCTGGGATATTTCAGGCGGGTTTTTTTCTCCTCCGCCAGCTTGGCGGCGTTGGCCTGCGCCGTTTGAGCGGCGCTCCGCTCGCCCGTCAGGCGGGTGAGCAGGGCGGTCAGCTCCTGCGCCTGCTGGTTGAGCTCGGGCTGGCGGCGCTGCAGCTCGTCGCGGCGGGCTGCGTCTTTAGCCAGCGTCTGCTCCTGCTCCCGCAGCTCTTTAGCCTGCGTCTGCTCCGCCCGCAGGGCGGCGGCGATATCCTCCCGCCAGGCGGCCAAAACGGCCGCGTCGTCCACAAGTTTAGCGGCCGCTTCGCCCAACAGCCGGGCCGTTTGCCGCGCGCCCTCCGCCAGCGCCGCCAGAAAATGCTCGCGCGCCGTTTGGCCGCGCGTCAAAAGCTCCGTCAGCGCGTTCCGCTGCGCGTTCGCCGCGTCCTGCAATTTTTTGATATCCTGCTCCGTCGGGGCCTGCGGAGGCAGGGCCGCCGGGGCGGGGTGTTCCGTCGCGCCGCAGACGGGGCAGGGCGCGTTATCCCGCAGGCCCTGCGCCAGCCAGCCGGCCTGCGCCGCGAAGAATTGCTGCTCCTGCGTGCGGAGGTCGGCCGCCGCCGCGTCGTAGGCCGTCTTTTTCTGCTGATATTCCCGGCGGAGCTCCTCCAGATTCTGCTTATCGCGGCAAAGCTCTCCGGCTTTATCCGAAAGCGCCTCCAGCTGCTCGGCCCCGGCCTCGGCCCGCTGCCGCCGCAGCGAAAGCTCGCCCATGCGTTTATCCACGTCGGCCAGCCCGGCCAGTTCGGCCTCCGCCGCTTGCTGCACCTCAAGCAGCTTTTGCTGCTCTTGCTCTTTTGTTTCAAACTCGTTTTGTACCGCGGCCAGCCGGCGATCCGCCGCATGAAAATCCGCCAGCGCCTGCTCGTATTCCTGATAAAGCGGCAGCTGATCGGTCAGTCGGCGCGCCTGCTCCAGCAGATCGTCCCGCTGCGGCCGCTGCCGCACGCAGTCTTCATACGCCTTTTGGCAGGCTGCCGCCTGCTCTTGCAGCTCCTTCTGCTCCTGCTCGCGCTGCCGCAGGGTGATTCTATCCTGCTCCGCCTGCTGTGCCAGGCCCAACCGCCGGTTCAGCTCGCCCAGTTTGGCGTTCAGCCCGGCTTCGGCCCGCTGCAGCTCCTCGTCCGCGGCCGCGTCGGCGGCGTTTTGTGCGTCTATGGCCGCCAGCAGCGGCGCGGCGGGCGCGTTGCCTGCGCCCTCCTGCCACGCCCTGGCGGCCGCCGCCAGCGCGGAGGCTTCGGCATATTGCAGCCCGGCCGCCGCGTTCAGCATGGCCTGCTTCTGCCGCTCGTAGGCCTCGCGGGCGCGCCCGGCCTCGCGGTTCAGGCGCTCTTGCAGGGTGTTATAGCGTTCGGTGTTGAACAGACGGCGCAATATCTCGCCGCGCTCCTGCGTGTCGGCCAGCAGCAGCTTCATAAAATCGCCCTGCGCGATCATCGCGATGCGCGCGAACTGCTGCCTGTCCAGCCCCAGCAGCTCTTCCACCGCCTGGGTGACGGGCTTGACGCCGGAAAGCAGCCGGCCGTCCGGAAACGCCAGCGCCGCGTCCGCCCGCTCTTTGGCGACGCCGCCGCCCCGGCGGGCCGGGCGTTCGTATTCCGGGTTGCGCGAGATCTCGTAGACCTCGCCGCGGTATAGAAACTTCATTTTAACGTAGGTCGGCGTGGCGGCCTCGGCGTATTTGCTGCGCAGCCAGGCGGGCTCTCTGGCCTCACCGCTGGCCTCGCCGAACAGGGCAAAGCTGATCGCGTCGAAAAGGGTCGTCTTGCCCGCGCCGGTGTCGCCGCAAATAAGATACAGCCCGCTTTCGCCCAGCCGCGACATATCCAGCCGCACCAGCCCGGCGTATGGCCCAAAGGCCGAAATTTCCAGCTTCAATGGTCTCATACCGGCTCGCCTCCTTCGCCCTCCCAGATAGCCTCGATCAGCCGGGCCAAAAGCTCGCGCTGCTCCGGCTGCAACTCCTGCGCGGTCTGCGCGCGGTAAAATTCCTCAAAAAGCTCCAGCGGGCGCTTCTCCTCCGGCCGGGCCGCCAGCACTGGCTGCCGCTCCGCCCACGTGCGCGCGTTGTCATAATCCAGCTTCATCAGGTTCGGATAAAGCTGCTGCAGGCGCAGCGCCGCGTCGATGATATCGGCCTCGTCCGTCAGCGTGATATGCAGATAATCGTTGGCCTGCTCCCCGGCGGCCGCCGCAAAGGCGGGAGAGCTCAGCTCCGCAAAGCTGCCGCGCACCTCTCTGAGCTTATGCAGCGGGATAGGCGTATCATTCCGGCGCTGCGGCTCATCTCTAAGGCAGACTCAAGCAGCTTGTCGTCCGCGTCCGGGTTGCCGTAGCCTTCCTCGGCCACGACCGCGCCGTCCGCGCCCAGCTCCGCCAGAGTCACGCTTTTTTGCTGCCCGGCCTCGGAAAACGAATATTGCAGCGGCGAACCGGCGTAGCGCAGCTTGGGTTGGCCGCCCGCCTGCTGCGGCCCGTGCAGATGCCCCAGTGCCACGTAATCGAAGGCGGCGAAACGCGCCGCGTCCACGTTATCCAGCCCGCCGATGGCCAGCTCCTCCGATTCGCAGGTGGCCGAGCCCGTGACCAGCTGGTGCGCCAGCAGCACGTTCCGCGCGCCGGGGCGGAAATGCACCTCGCGCATGATGCGCGCCACCGCCGCGTCATAATCCGCCGCGTCCGCCGCGTCGAGATAGCAGCGGCGCACGGCCAGCGGCTTCACGAACGGCAGCAGCCAGAAATCCACCGGCCCGAACTCATCGGCCAGCTCCACCCGCGTGACCTCGCCGGCAAAGGGCGGCGCGATGTAGACGCCCTGCCTGTCCAGCAGGCGCGCGCCGAAGGCCAGCCGCTCGGCGCTGTCGTGGTTGCCCGCGATGAGCAGCACGTTTGGCACGGCGTCGGCCAGCTCGGTGAGCAGATAGTCGAAAAGCTGCACGGCTTCCGGCGCGGGCGTGGGCTTATCGTAGATATCGCCCGCCAAAAGCGCCGCCTGCGGCCGCTCGCGCCGCGCTATCTCCAGTATCTGACCGCAGATATGCTCCTGCTCGGCCAGCATGGAGATCTCGTTCACCCGCTTGCCGAAATGCAGATCGGCCAGATGTAAGATCTTCATCGTATGCCTCCTCGTCCGGCGCTGTTTTCGCCCCGCAAACAACTTGTCTGCCGGGGCAAAACGCCGGTAATATAATTACATATTTATTGCATAAAACTGCATGGATTTTTCGCCGACCTTTTTCGGCTTTTTTGTGACCGCTGCGACAAAACGCCGCTGTATCGCGGCTTCTCGGCCGTCGCCAAAATACCCGCTGAAAAACTATGTTTCCGCAAGAAACCCGCCAAAACTGCAATTTTTACCGGCTGATACGACGAGTTTTTCACAATTTTCCGTTCTTTTCCACCGGGTTATCCACAAACGGTTAAATTTCTACAAGCCGCCTGTTTGGCGGGATAAGCGCTTTTTTGCCCCGGAATAATCCACCGTCTGTATACAAAAACCAGCCTGCGGCACCCCACCGCATATTTGCAGATATTCTGCATAAAAACGCCGCGCCGGGGAGAAAAAAGTCTCCCTCCGAGATATAGTTTAACACCGGGGAGAGGGGCTTGTCAAACCCGCCGCTATTGCAATCTGCGGGCGGGTGTGCTAGAATAATATTATCTATTTTTTGGCACATAATCATAAGGAAGGTGGGCAAAGTGCAGATACGCGAATCGGCCGAGGATTATCTGGAGGCCATTTTGGTCTTAAAACAGCAAAACGGCAACGTCCGCTCTATCGACATCGCCAACCACCTGGGCTTCTCGCGCCCCAGCGTCAGCATCGCGATGAAGCATCTGCGCGAAAACGGCTATATCAACGTTTCTGCCGACGCGCTGATCACTTTGACCGCCAAGGGGGCCGAGGTGGCCGAGCGCGTGTATGAGCGCCACCGCGTGCTGACGGATTTTCTCTCGCTGCTGGGCGTGCCGGAGGCCGCCGCCAAGGCTGACGCCTGCCGGATCGAGCATGATCTTAGCCCGGAAACCTTTGCCTGCATCAAGGCGTTTTATCAGGAAAAGCTGCGGCAAGAATCCTGAAAATCCCGGGTCTTATCCTATATATTATAACGGAGGCTGAACGATATGGAGCAAAAAGAAACGCCGGCGGCCGCGGCCGAGGCCGAAGTCAAGACCGCGCCCGGCAATTTTATTCACGACGAGATCGACGCGGACAATCTCTCCGGCCGCTACGAAAAAAAGGTGCACACGCGCTTTCCGCCCGAGCCGAACGGCTATCTGCACATCGGCCACGCCAAAAGCATCTGCCTGAACTTCGGCACGGCGCAGAAATACGGCGGCGTCTGCAACCTGCGCTTCGATGACACCAACCCGGCCAAGGAGGACGACGAATATATCCGCTCGATCAAGGCGGACGTGCGCTGGCTGGGCTTCGACTGGGGCGAGAACCTGTTTTTCGCCTCGGATTATTTCGACCGGCTGTATGAATTCGCGGTGGAGCTCATCAA
>CANQSW010000039.1 GCA_947626615.1 uncultured Peptococcaceae bacterium
CGTCGTGTGGAAAGAGCCCAAAAGCATGGTGCTGTCGATCAGCGCCTGCGGATTCAGCCAGGTGACGACGCAGGCGGATATGATCGTCTGCCGCAGCGAGGCGGCCGGGCGGTATCCTTCCGCCGTGGTGACTTTAGCAAACAGCAGCCCGACGCCGATACCTGTGACCAGCAGGCCGCCCACGCCGAGCAACGCCAGCCGCAGGTTGACGTAGTGCTGCAGCAGCGCGCCCACGCCGAAAAAGCAGGCCAGCGCCAGCGCCACGTCGAAACATATAACGATGAGCGCGGTGAGCAGCGCCCGGCCGCGGCTGGAGCTAAGCGCCGAATTGATGACGAACAGGTTTTGCAGGCCGATCGGCGCGACGTAGGCCAGCCCCAGCGAAAGGCCTTGCAGAAAAAAGCTCATGCCCGCGCCTCCTTTCCGGCATAAAGCGTTATATGCTCATTTTGGGCCGAAAAAACGGCGATTATGCGCCGAAAAAAGCAAAAAACTCATTCGGGATATGGCTGCCGAGCCGTTGGAACAGCTAGGGCAGACGCTTTTCCAGCAGCACCAGTGGCATAGCGGCGATACCGTTGAAATCGCCCGTGACGACGGCAACCTCGCGGTAGCCCAGCGCCTTATAGAGCGCGCGGGCTGGGGCGTTATTCAGGCCGGTATCCAGCCGCAGGTTGGGGCAGCCGCGGCGCGCCGCTTCCGCTTCGTAAAAGGCGAGGAAGCGTTTGGCTAACCCCTGCCCGCGGCAGGCGGGGTCCACCACCAGCGTGTGGATCACCAGCACGGCGCCGGGCAAGGCCGTTTCGGCCCAGGGCGCGGCGGCGTATTGCGGCAGCTCCTCCCGGTTCAGGCGGGCGGCGGCCAGCACGTTTGCCCCGCGGCATAAAACGTACATATCGCCGCGAGCCACGGCAGCGGCGGCGGTTGCCGCCGTCGGGTAGACGCCCTTTTGCCAGCCCGTCTGGTTGGGCGCGGCCAAAATTTTTTCGTATATGGCGGCGATAGCGGGGATATCCGGCGTCGCCGCTGGTCTGATCTGATAGCTTGGCATGGCGGCCTCCTTCTACGGTTGCTTTTATTTTAACATAAGCGTGCCGCTCTGGCAAATGGCGGCGCGATGTGGTAGAATATAAGCGTGATTTAACAATTAGTTTACTTTGGCGGGGTAAAATAACGGCAAAGGTCAAAGGAGGCGCTGGCGATGTTTAATATTATGGTGGTGGAGGACGACGCCGATCTCCGCAAGATGATGGAGAGCGTGCTGCGGCACAACGGTTATCGCCCGCTGCTGGCCGAAGACGGCGAGGACGCGCTGCGGCTGTTGGAAAGCGAGCAGGCCGATCTCATCATCTCCGACGTGATGATGCCGAACATGGACGGCTTTGAGCTGACCGAGCTTTTGCGCCAGAGCAACTACAATATGCCGATACTCATGGTGACGGTGAAGGACAGCTATGCCGACAAGCAGCGGGGCTTTCTGGCCGGCGTGGACGATTACATGGTGAAGCCCATCGACATCAACGAGATGATCCTGCGCGTGCGGGCGCTGCTGCGGCGGGCGCAGATAGCCAACGAGCACCGTTTGCGCGTGGGGGAGACGCTGCTGGATTTCGACGCGCTGCTGGTGAGCTCGCCCGCCGGGGAGGCGACGCTGCCGCAGAAGGAATTTTATCTGCTCTTTAAGCTGCTTTCCTATCCCGGCAAGATATTTACGCGCCAACAGCTGCTGGACGAGATCTGGGGCATGGATTCCACCACCGACGAGCGCACCGTGGACGTGCATATCAACCGCCTGCGCGACCGTTTTAAGACCTCGCCGGATTTTGAGATCGTGACCGTGCGCGGCCTGGGCTATAAGGCGGTGCCGAAATGACGCCCCCGCTCCAGCCCGGACGGCGTGAGGTGGCCGTCAAGCTGAACATATATTTCCGTATGCTGGTGCTGGTTTTCGGCCTGACGTTTTCGCTGCAGCTGATCATGTTCTGCGTGCTTTATCTGGCGGACAGAAACGGCCTGCTGCAAAGCGAGCAGAACGCCGGCCTGATCACGCTGCTGGCTCTGCTGGCCGGCGGCATGGCGATCAGCCTGGTGCTGACGGTGTGCATTTATCGTCTGGCGCTGCTGCCGATGCGCCAGATATTGCACGCGATCGATCAGGCGGGGCAGGGCAATTTCAACGTGCGTATCAAAACCGACGATACGCACGAGATCGGTCTCTTGGCCGCCAACATCAACAAAATGCTGGAATCTCTGGGCAGCCTGGAGACGATGCGGAACGATTTTATCGCCAACGTCTCGCACGAATTCAAAACGCCGCTGGCCTCCATTCAGGGCGCGGCGGCCCTTTTGCAGAGCGAGGATCTGACGCCGGAGGAGCGGCGGCGCTACGCCGGGCTGGTGTACAGCTCCGCCAAACGGCTCTCCTCGCTTTCCAGCAATATTCTGGAGCTTTCCAAGCTGGAGCACGGCGAAGTGCAGGTGAACAAAAGCGAGTTCATGCTGGACGAGCATCTGCGGCAGGCTCTGCTGCTTTTGCAGAGCGATTGGCAGCAAAAGGGGCTGGAGCTGAACCTGGAGCTGCCGGAGGTGAAATATTACGGCAGCGACGAGCTGCTGATGCAGGTGTGGCTGAACCTGCTTGGCAACGCTATCAAATTCAGCCCGGCGGGCGGCAAACTGAGCGTCACGCTGGAGAAGCTGCCCTCCGCCGTGGCCGTCACGATCAGCGACGAGGGCGTCGGTATTGCCCCGGCCGACCAGAAGCTGATATTCGAGAAGTTTTATCAGGCCGACACCTCGCATAAGACCGAGGGCAACGGCCTTGGTCTGGCGATGGTGCGGCAGATCATCAGCATTTTGGGCGCGGATATTAGTGTGGAGAGTTGGCCCGGCCGCGGCTCCTCCTTTACAGTTCTGTTGCCAGAAGTGCAATAGCACGCCATCTTTGGGCTTGTTGCCTGCTTGGCTTGTCGGCGTACCATTAGTACGCCTCTGGCGCCGCGCAGTCGTACGCGCCCAAATCTGACGCACTCTTGCGCTTCTGGTGGGTTAGTGGTAGACATACTATCTTTGGGCTTGTTGCCTGCTTAGCTTGTTGGCGTACCATTAGTACGCCTTTCGCACCGTGCAATCGTACGCGCCCAAATCTTGCGGGGCTGTCCACGAAGCCAAGCGCAGAGCGCGACGGGTGCAGCCGAGCGCCCAAGAGAACGAGCCGCAGGCGTAGTGCGCAGCCGAGCGCCCAAGAGAACGAGCCGCAGGCGAAGTTCGATTGGAATCGCGAGGGGTACCCGCAAGGGTAATTGGAATCGCGAGGGGTACCCGCAAGGGTAATTGGCTAACAGCCCCCATGCGATAGCCGCCCAAGAAACCGAGCACGTAGTGCGACGGTTGATTGGCTGCGGCGAACCGCAAGCACTCTTGCGCTTCTGGTGGGTTAGTGGTAGACATACTATCTTTGGGCTTGTTGCCTGCTTGGCTTGTCGGCGTGCCGTCAGTACGCCTCCCGCGCTGCGCAGTCGTACGCGCCCAAATCTTGCGGGGCTGGAGGGCATACTATCTTTGGGCTTGTTGCCTCCTCCCTTGTCGGCGTATCATTAGCACGCCTCCGGCGCTGCGCTCCTGCCAGGTCACGGAAGGCCGGGGAGCGACAATAGCGGCACGCCCGCTGTATCGTCAGCTTCCTCCCTTGTCAGCGTACCGTTAGTACGCCTCCGGCACCGTGCAGTTGTACGCGCCCAAATCTTGCGGGGCTGTCCACGAAGCCAAGCGCAGAGCGCGACGGGTGCAGCCGAGCGCCCAAGAGCGCAAGCCGCAGGCGAAGTTCGATTGGAATCGCGAGGGGTACCCGCAAGGGTAATCGGAATCGCGAGGGGTACTCGAATGGGTAATAGGCTGCGCGAACCGTTAGCACGCCTCCCGCGTTGCGCTCCTGCCAGGTCACGGAAATTCGAGCCGCGACAATACTGGCACGTCCGCCGTTTTTTCGAGAAAATTTGCTATGCTCGTCCCGGTTTTTGCGCCGGGGCGTATTTTTTTGCCAAAATCTGCAAAAAAACTATTGACAGCCTCATTATGGCGTGGTATATTACAGGTGTACCAACCGTATTAACTGCGCTAGTACAGTTAAAACTGTTAGTACACCCGGCGCGCGGGTCGCATAGTGTTGTGTGTGATAGTGTTTTCGATAGGTGTGATAGTGTGAGAGCGTATAGGTGTGTGAGAATGGACTGTGTGGACGCCCTGGTGATAGTGTGCAATATGGTGCTGCTGGAGGAATTATGGTTTCATACGAGATGAATCCTCCGGCGGCGTCCACGCGGCCCGGTGGAGAGAATAGTTTTTTATACGGCTTTTTTTGGCAGAAGGGAGGCCGGTCAATGATAACGATCGACTATAAGGACAGGCGGCCCATTTATCAGCAGCTCATGGAGAAGATCGAAGAGCTGGCGGCCAGCGGCCTGATCCGCCCGGACGAGCAGCTGCCCTCGGTGCGCGGGCTGGCCGTGGAACTGGCGATAAACCCGAACACCATTCAGCGGGCCTACGGCGAGCTGGAGAAAAAGGGCATAGTTTATTCCGTGCCGGGGCGGGGCAGCTTTTTAGCCTCTGGCCAGGAGACGCTGCTGGCGATAAACCGGGAGCGCAGCCGGCAGGAGCTGGCCAAGCTGGCGGCGCGGGCCAAAACGTTCGGCCTGTCGCGCGCGGATTTTCTGGCGGACGCGGCGGCGGCCTATGACGAAGGAGGGACGGAGCAATGATAGTGACGCGGAACGTGAGCAAGACCTTTAACGACGTCGTGGCGCTGCACGACGTGACGCTGAACGTCGCCAAGGGGGCTATCTTCGGCCTGGTGGGCACCAACGGCGCGGGCAAAAGTACGCTGTTGCGCCTGCTGGCCGGCATCTACCGGCCAAACGTGGGCGAACTGACGATCGACGGGGAGAGCGTCTGGGAGAATCTGGCCGTAAAGCAGCGGCTTTATTACATCTCCGACGAGCAGTATTTCTTCGCCAACACCACGCCGCTGGAGACGGCGCATTATTACCTGAACATCTACCCCAAATTCGATATCCAGCGCTTCACCGAGCTGATGACGGGCTTCGAGCTGCCGCTGCAGCGGAAGATCAACACATTCAGCAAGGGCATGAAGAAGCAGCTTTCCGTTATTCTGGGGCTGGCGGCGAACACGGACTATATCTTCTGTGACGAGACGTTCGACGGTCTGGACCCCGTGATGCGAAACGCTGTGAAGAGCCTTTTTGCGGCCGAGGTGGCGGATAGAGGGCTGACGCCGATCATCGCTTCGCATAACCTGCGCGAGCTTGAGGATATCTGCGACCACGTGGGCCTGCTGCACCGCGGCGGCGTGCTGCTGGAGAAGGATATCGACGAAATGAAGCTCGGCGCGGGCAAGGTGCAATGCGTGCTGCCTGAAGGCGCGGATATCGAGAGCCTGGGGCTGGATATCGTCGTCAGAGATAGGCGCGGCTCGCTGCTTACTATCATCGCGCGCGGCACGCCGGAGGAGATAGCCTCCCGGATATCGGCGCTGCGCCCGATTTTTATGGAAGTTCTGCCGCTGACGCTGGAAGAATTCTTCATCATGGAAACGGAGGTGGCCGGTTATGACGTCAAGACCCTCTTCATCTGAGCCCAAACAGGGCGGGATCAGCCTGCCCCAGCTGGTGATAAAGCTGCTGCGCCGCAACGTCTGGCTGCCGCTGCTGGCGTTTATAGGCTTTATGCTGGCTCTGCCGGTGGTGACGGCGCTGATCTATAACGCCGTCAATCCGGCGACCGCAGCCGTGACCTACGCCAGCCGCTATTTCGTCAACGATATGATGCAGATATTCCAGGTCTGCACCGGGCTCATCATCATCGTGGGGGCGGTGCTGGCGGCGTTCGTGCTGTTCCATTATCTGCACGCGCGCAGTCAGGTGGATTTCTATCACAGTCTGCCGATCCGCCGCGAGAAGCTGTTCGCCGCCAACTGGCTGACGGGCTTTCTGGTCTTTCTGGCGCCGTTTGCCGCGGCGCATCTGGTCAATCTGCTTTTGCTGGCCGTGTTCGGTATGCTGCCCTACGTGGGCGTCGGGTTTTATCTGAAATACGCTATCTTCAACGTGCTGGCCTACGCGCTGATGTTCTCGCTTGCTGTGGTGGCCATGCTGCTTTCCGGCAATCTGCCGGGGGCGCTGAAGATATTGGCCGGAACCTACGGCCTCTGCCCGGCCATCGCCGGCCTGATCGCGGCGCTGGGCAGCCTGTTCTATACCAATTACGTCGCCTTTTCCGACGCCATGACCAACGGCCTGCTGCGCGCCACGGTGCTGGGGCGTTATATCGTGCTGATGGCGGATTACGCGGGCGAGGGCATGGGCAAGCTCTGCTGGCAGGATTGGGCGTTCGGCGGCATATTGCTGGCGCTGGCGGTGCTGGCGGGCCTGCTGCTGTATCAGCGCCGCCGCAGCGAATGTGCGGGCAGCACGCTGGCCTTCCGCTGGCAGAAGCCGCTGTTCAAATACCCTTACGTTATCCTGTTCGGCGTGCTCGGCGGCATAATCTTCTATGCCGTGAGCGACGGCAGCGCCGTTTGGGCGGGCTTTGGCGCGGTGCTGGCCACGCTGTTTATGGCGCAGCTTTTGGAGATATTCGTTAACACGGATTTCCGCGCCATTCGCCGGGGCTGGCGGGCCGCTTTTGCTTCGCTGCTGGCGGTGGCTCTGATATTGGCGTATTACGGCAACGATTGGGGCGGTTTCGACGCCTGGCGGCCGCAGGCCGACGCGGTGGCGAGCGTGGAGATCTCCGGCAATATGCTGAATATATCCGGCGGCTATAATAATATCTATACCAAAGGCCAGAGCGCAGGCGAACAGACCTATTGGCAGCTTGACCTGGCCGACCGCACCATGGTGACGCTGAGCGACCCGGCGAACGTGGCCGCCCTGGTCAGCATCGTGAATTCGCAGCCGGTCTATTACGGCGCGGCGGACGATGAAGGCAACTATTATACCACCGCCACCAGCCGGGATGCCGACATATTCGTTTTCAACATGAAGAACGGCAGCCGCAAGACGCGCTCTTTAGACTTCGGCGGCGTGATGTATAACGAGGCGGCCTATCTGACGCTGCTGGGCAGCCGCGAATACCATGATCTGCTGGCGATATACGACAGCTCCTTCGACGCGATGCACGTGGCGATAGACCATATGGATCCCATGAGCGATTACGGCACTTGCTATCCTGTGGATAAGCTTGGCGAAGAAATGGGCGCGGCCGTTCTGGCCGCCTACCGCAGCGAATACGCGGCGCTTACGCCGGAACAGCTCTTGAAGAGCCTGCCGGTGGCGCGGCTGGAGTTCGACTTCTATACGGAGAAGACGATATTTGAATCCGGCGGCTATCAATATGAGAATATGCAGTACGTGAGCGCTATGGTGTACCCGGAGATGACCCAGACCTGCGCCCTGCTGCAAGAGATGTTCAACTTCGATCCGCTGCTGGCGGACCGGCAGGTGCCGGAAGATCTGCTCTGCGTGCGCGAGGTCAAAGTGACCGGCGGATATCACCCGATGAGCGCGGCGGAGCAGGCCACGTTCGGCAATTCTCTGGCCCTGCCTTATGATGTGACGTATCTGGGCGAGCCGAAAAACCAGAACGAGCCGTTCGTTTACTTCGGCGAAGAAAAGCAGGAGGTCGTGCGGACGTATTATCCCTCGCGCGACGCCGAAAAAATCAAGGCCATTTTCGCCGAAACGGTATCGAGCCGCCGTCTGCGCCAGGTGGAATATTATAACGTGAACCTTGTGCCGCTGCAGGCCGGCCGCTATTATCAGCTCGTGCATATCTCCTCGGATTACGACATGGCGGGCAAACCCGGCGCGGCGATCCTGACGCCAGAGGAAGCGGAGCAACTCTCTCAGACCTACGGTTCAAACTATGATAACCGCTACGTCCTGCCGGAATAAGGCCAGGAGCGGGAGCTTTAGACCGCAAAGAACAGAGCGGGGCAATTTTGCCCCGCCCTTATGTTATGCCTCCGGCTGTTTCTCTGTCTGGTTGGTCACGATAGGCGCTTCTATGGGCGGCGTTTCGTTCCAGCCCCAGAATTCGGTGGTGACGCTGAGCTCGCTTTGCTGCTCGCCCGCGTGGGCCGCAGCCGTTATCGCCGCCTGGCGTATCTGCCGGTCGTCCCGCGTTATCCAGAGCGTGCAGGCGAGCGAATCGAAGTATTTTTCGTAATAGCCGCTTTTGGTGCGGGGCGTGAAAGTCAGCTTCCAGCATTTTTCCTCGTCGATAGTCTCCTCGCCGGCCTCCGCCGCGTTTTCTATGGCGGCCAGGTCAAAAAAAGCGCGCGGGTCGACGTCATAGAGCAGAGAATCGTTTTGCAGCAGCTCGCCGTCGGCGATCTCCAGCCATTGTTCGGATAAGGCGTCCTGGCGATAGGTCGTTTCGCCGATCTGATAGATGTTGACGGGCGTGGCGAGGACGTTCCCCTGCACGTGGAGATCGACCCCGCAGAGCTCGCCGGATAGCTCGCCGAGCGGCGTGCTTTCTTCGTTAAGCGAGAGCCTGCTTTCGCTGTGGAAGCAGAAGCTCTCCGCCGCCAGCAGGTTATCCACGGCCACGGCGGCCAGCTCCGCCGGAGGCAGCTTGGGCGCGCTCAGGCCGGGCCGCAGCCAGGCGATGAGCAGCAGCAGAACGAGCAGTATGCCGGCGGCGGGCAGCAGGAGCTTTTTGGCGTTAAGTTTGGCGGTGGTCATGGTGAAATACCTCCGATAAGCGCGATTTGGCGGCCTTTTGGCCGCGGCGACTAAAATTATGCCGGAGATTTTGAGAAAATTCCTAAAAGCCGCAGATTTTTAGCAGGGTTTTGCGGATTCTGCGAGAATAAATAAAACGAGCATAATTCTGCACACAATTGTGTGCAGAATTATGTGCAGAATTGTGCGCAGGGCAAAAGCCCGATCTGCCGGGAGGTGGCCTTATGTTGACGCAATCGCAGCTTTATCCGCCGGGCTGCCGGGTAACGGAGCTTATCTCCGCCGGCGAGCTGGCCCAAATGGTCGACGACGTGGCGGCCAGGATCGACGCTTATTATGCCGCAGCCGGCGTAAAGGAGCTTTTGCTGGTGGGCGTCTTAAAGGGCGCGGTGGTATTCCATGCCGACCTGCTGCGGCGGCTGAAAACGCCCGTGCAGATAGATTTTATGCAGGTCTCCAGCTACACGGGGACGACGAGCCGCGGCGAGCTCACCATACATAAGGATCTTGTGGCGGACATCGCGGGCAAGCACGTGCTTTTGGTGGAGGATATCTTAGATACCGGCCTGACGCTGACGCTGCTGCTGGAGCGCCTTTCTCTGCGTTCCCCGGCCAGCCTGAAGCTCTGCGCCGCTTTCGACAAACGCGCCGCCAGACGCTATCCGCTGGAGGCGGATTTTGCCGGGCTGGAAGTGCCGGATAAGTTTTTGGTGGGCTACGGCCTGGATTACCGCGAGTATTTCCGCGGCCTGCCCTACGTGGGCGAGCTCAGCTTCGATACGGACGCGGCGGACTAAAAAGCAAATCACACAATAAAATTTGTTCGATATTTAAGGGAGGAAATCGAGATGATCGAAAAAGAGCAGGTTCTTTGGCAGGTGGCGCAGCAAATGACGCTCAACCTGCAGGCAAACACGGTGAAGCTGGCGGACGTATCGGCCGAGCAGCTGGCCAGGGCGGCCGAACAGGCCGGTATCTTCGCGCTTTTCTATGCCGGGCGCGAGCTTGGCCTGGGCTTGGGCAAAACCGCCGAGCTTTCGATGCTTTACGTTGACGCGACTAAAGAGATTCCGCGCCACCTTTGGGGCGAGGATACCGGGGCGACGGGTCTGCGCCGTTCTCTGGCGGCACTTCTTGCTTTCAAATACGATCTGCAGGCCTGCCCCAGAAGCGACGATGAAAACGACGTCGACCGCTTCGATAACTATGCGCTCACCCCGGAGAGCGAAGCGAAGCTGACCGAGTGGATGCACCAGAACCTGTATATCGGCGTGGTGGCCGCCACCCCCGATACTATCGACCAGCTGATCCCGGCGATGATCACGGCGAACGCGCCGGTGCTGAACCTGACCAACAACGTGAACAACCAGTACGGCTCGGAGGTAAAACGCTGCCGCAAGCAGATGGCCGCCGCCGCCCGCGCGTATCAGAAATAAACCTGCTCTGCTGATCCCACGCATAAAAAATAATAAATCGGTATGTTAAGTACCGATTTATTATTTTTTCCGGGCTTAAATTTCTTGCTTGCTCAAATGAACATTCTTTCAGAAAAATCGCGCGCCTGCTTAGCGGCCGCTGTTGTTGGACTGCTGGTTGCTCTGCTGGTTGGATTTCTGATTGGACTGCTGATTGCTCTTCTGGTTGGAGTTCTGATTGTTGAAGTTATTGTTCTGCTGGTTGTTGGAACGGTTGTTGGTCATTGTTTTCACCCCTTTATATTTAATTCGCAACCACAGTCATATTATGTATTTTCGCCCGGCGCATTATGTATGCCGGAGCAAGGAAATTGCGGCAAAATCTGGCAGTATAGCGCGCTTGCCCCGGCGCATAATAAGCGAGGAAGTTCCTCAGAGCTTGGGGCAAGGCCGGGTATCAGCTTAGGCGTGCCGTCAGTCCTTGGCTGCGGGGAGCTTCCGTTTTTTTGAGCTTGTTTGGGAGGTCATGTTTATGAAGTTGTTGATCGCAAGCGGCAACCGTCACAAGGTGGCGGAGATCGCCAAGCTGCTGGAGGGCAGCGCCTGGGAGGTCTGCTCTCTGGCGGAATACCCGGAAGTGGAGCTGCCGCCGGAGGACGCGCCGGATTTTGCCGGCAACGCCCGCATCAAAGCCGCCGCTGCGGCC
>CANQSW010000040.1 GCA_947626615.1 uncultured Peptococcaceae bacterium
CAGTCGAGGCAAAGCGCGGAGCAGCCGCCCTGCTCCCAGCCGGCAAAAAGCGCGTCCAGCGCCCGTCCGGCCCGCTCCGCTCGCTGCCAGGCCCGCTGCCGCATAAACTTCGGCGCGGTGCGGGCCTTTTCCAGCGCCAGCGCCCCGGCCAGCAGCTTGTCATACGCTTCGGCCAGCTCTCTGGCCGTTTTGGCGGCCGGCTCGTTTAAGGGGCAGCGGCCGCCGCAATCGGCGCGTTTGGGCATTTTTCGCCCCTCCTTATGCTTTGCCGCGGCGCAAAAATTGTCGCCGACCCCGCCGCCGGGGCAACGCTTCGGCGCGCTTTGGTGAAAAAGCCGGGATTTTTGCGGTTTGGCGGCCGGGGCTTGAATGTTGCCGTTATTTCAAGTATAATACTAGCAATAAATGTCGGTGAGAACGTCTAAACCCCGTGTCGATAAGATTTTTATGAGAAAGGTGGAACGATTATGTTAGACCCCAGAGAGTATGCCGATTGGCAGATAGCCGCGGCGGCGGAAAAGGATATGCCGAAGCCCGCGGAATGGGCCGAGCGCCTGGGCCTGCTGCCCGACGAGGTGATCCCCTACGGCAAGGTGGCCAAGCTGGATTTTCTGAAAATAATGAAGCGTTTGCAGGATAAGCCGGACGGCAAATTCATCGAAGTCACGGCTATCACGCCCACGCCGCTCGGCGAGGGCAAAAGCACCACGTCTATCGGCCTGATGGAGGGCCTGGGCAAGCTCGGCAAGAACGTGGGCGGCTGCCTGCGCCAGCCCAGCGGCGGCCCCACCATGAACATCAAGGGCACGGCGGCCGGCGGCGGCAACTCCATTTTGATCCCGATGACGGAGTTCTCGCTGGGCCTCACCGGCGATATCAACGACATCGCCAACGCGCATAACCTGGGCATGGTGGCGCTGAACGCGCGTATGCAGCACGAATATAACTATGACGACGCGACGCTGGCCAAGCGCGGCTTAAAGCGTCTGGATATCGACAAGAACCGCGTGCAGTTCAACTGGGTCATCGACTTTGCGGCGCAATGCCTGCGCAACATCGTCATCGGCCTGGGCGGCAAAATGGACGGCTTCACGATGCAGAGCCGCTTTGCGATCACCGTTTCTTCCGAGCTTATGGCTATTCTGGCCGTGGCGCGTGATCTGGCCGATCTCCGCGAGCGTATCGGCAACATCATTCTGGCCTACGACAAAAAGGGCAACCCCGTCACCACCAAGATGCTGGAGGTGGACGGCGCGATGACGGCCTGGATGCGCAACACGATCAACCCGACGCTTTGCTGCACCGGCGAATACCAGCCCTGCCTGGTGCACGCGGGCCCGTTCGCCAACATCGCCATCGGCCAAAGCTCCATTATCGGCGACCGCCTGGCGCTGAAAATGTTCGATTATCACGTTACGGAATCCGGTTTTGCCGCCGACATCGGCTTCGAGAAGTTCTGGAACGTCAAATGCCGGCTCTCCGGCCTGCAGCCGAACGTTTCGGTCGTTGTGGCCACTATCCGCAGCCTGAAGATGCACGGCGGCGGCCCGGCCGTTAAGCCCGGCGTGCCGCTGGACGAAGCCTACACCAGCCAGAATTGCGAGCTGGTGGAAAAAGGCCTCTGCAACCTGCTGCACCATATCGAGACGGTGAAAAAATCCGGTATCAAGCCGGTGGTCTGCCTGAACTCCTTCTATACCGATACGCCGGAGGAAGTGGCGATCGTGAAGCGCGCCGTGGAGGCGGCGGGCGCTCGCTTTGCCGTATCCGAGCATTGGCTGAAGGGCGGCGAGGGCGCGATCGAGCTGGCCGAAGCCGTGGTCGAGGCCTGCGAAGAGCCGGTTCACCTGCAATACCTCTATCCGCTGGAAATGCCGCTGCGCCAGCGCGTCGATCTGATCGCCCGCGAGGTCTACGGCGCGGACGGCGTGGATTGGACGCCGGAGGCCGAAGCCAAAGCCATAGCTTTTGAGAACGACCCGGCCTACAACGATTTTGCCACCATGATGGTGAAAACGCACTTGAGCCTCAGCCACAACCCGGCCTGGAAAGGCGAACCCAAGGGCTGGCGGCTGCCGGTGCGCGACGTTCTGGTCTATGGCGGCGCGCGCTTCCTCTGCCCGATGGCCGGCGATATCAGCCTGATGCCCGGCATGGGCAGCGACCCGGCTTATCGGCGGGTTGATGTGGATACGGAAACGGGCGAAGTCAAAGGCCTCTTTTAGACCCAGAAGCGACCATAGCACGCCATCTGCTGTGTCGTCAATCTCCTCGCTTGTCGGCGTACGTTAAGTACGCCTCCGGCGACTCGTCGCTTGACTCCTTGCATCTGACGCACTCTGGCGCTTCTGCCGGGTAGTGCATATTGGCGACCATGGCACGCCATTTTTGGCTTGTTGTCTGCTTGGTTTATCGGCGTACGTTAAGTATGCCTCCGGCGATTCGCCGCTTGACTTCTAGCATATGCTGCACATTTGGCGCTTCTGCCGGGTGTGCATAATGGCGACTATAACACGGCATTTTTGGCTCGCTGTCCGCATTTGAGAACATATATGAAACGAGATTTCGGAGGTTGGCATGAGCAATACGGAACTTATGGCGCTTTCCTGTCGGGAGTTTGCCGACGCGACTGCCTCGGCCGCGCCCACGCCGGGCGGCGGCGGAGCGGCGGCCTATGCCGGGGCGCTGGGTATGGCGCTGGTGAACATGGTGTCGCGCCTGACGCTGGGCAAGAAGAAATACGCCGACGTAGAAGCGGAGATCGCGGCGCTGCTGGCGGAGGGCGAGCAGATTCGCGCGGCGCTGCTGGCGGCCGTGCAGGCGGACGCCGCGGCTTTTCAACCGTTGGCGGCCGCGTATGCCCTGCCAAACGGCACGGACGCGGAAAAAGCGGCCAAGGCGGCGGAGCTTTCCGTTTGCAGCCGGCGGGCGGTGGAGCTGCCCCTGGCGGCGGCGGAACAGGCAGTGCGCGGTTTGGAGATCGCGCGGCGCGTGGCGGCCTGCGGCAGCCGATTGGTCATTTCCGACGCGGGCTGCGGTGCTGCGCTGCTGCTGGCGGCGGTGAAGAGCTTCGATTTCACCGTGCGGATAAATCTGGGCGCTATTCAGGATAAGGCGTTCGTCGCGGCGGCGGAAGCTCGTCTGGCGGAGCTGTTGCGGCGGGCGGCGGCGCTGGAGGAAGAAGCGCGGCAACTGGCGAACGAACGTCTGCTCTAAAAACCGAACATATATGACCGGGGCCGCATTTTGGCGCAGTCCCGGTTTTGTTTTGCGGCGGCCGCCTTGCTTGACTTTGCGCCGCCATACAACTATAATCATATTATAACGTAGTCGTTATGATATATGTGAGCGTGTTAGGGGAGGGATAAGCATGAAACCGGATCAAGGCACGAATGGGCGCCGGGCCGTTTTGGCGGCAGTATTGTGCGGCGTGGTGTTTTGTCTGTATCTGCTGGCGCATCTGCTGATCATGCACCATTTTGAGGCGATCGCGCACCGTTACTATGATATGTGGCTGTATTATGTCGTCGCGCTGCCGCTGGACCTGCTGGGCGCGGCGCTGCTGCGGGCGGGGCTGGCCTTTTCCCGGCGGGGCTGCCGGGGCCGGCTGCGGCTGGATATCCCGGCGCTGGCCGCTTTTTTGGTCGTGCTGGCCGGAGGCGCGCTGTTTGCTGCCAGCCCGGCGACGCTCAATATCGTTTTCAGTTCGCTTTATCGCATACCTCTGTTCTTTTTGCTGCTGTGCGGGCTGCGGCGCGGCCCTGACACCGCTGCAAACTGATACCGACGCCCCGGTGCGGGGCAATCTGCTATAAGGAGTGGTAGAGATATGAAATTAGGCATTGTGGGCCTGCCCAACGTGGGCAAAAGCACGCTTTTCAACGCGATAACCAACGCGGGGGCGGAGGCGGCCAACTATCCGTTCTGTACCATCGAGCCGAACGTGGGCACGGTGGCCGTGCCGGACAAGCGGCTGCAGGTCTTGTCCGAGCTGCACAAATCGGCCCGTACGGTACCCGCGTTCGTGGAATTTGTCGATATCGCGGGGCTGGTGAAGGGTGCGAGCCGCGGCGAGGGGCTGGGCAACAAATTTCTGGCGCATATCCGCGAGGTGGACGCGATACTGCACGTGGTGCGCTGCTTCGACAGCGATACTATCGTCCACGTGGAGGGCAGCGTAGACCCCCTGCGCGATATGGAGACGATCAATCTGGAGCTTATCCTGGCCGATCTGGAGACGCTGGAGAAGCGCTACGACAAGGCCAGCCGCCTGACGCTGAAGGGCGAAAAATCGGCGGCGGCGGAGGCCAAGCTGCTGGGCGCGCTGAAAGAGCATCTGGAGGCGGGGCGGCCGGCGCGTTCTTTTGAGTGCGGCGAGGACGAGCAGGAACTGCTGCGCGACCTGAACCTGCTGACGCAGAAGCCCGTGGTCTATGCCGCCAATATGGACGAAGCCGCTTTTGCGGCCTACACCTCCGGCGAGCCGAACGCCTATTTCCAACAGCTGGCGGACGAAGCGGCCAAGGAGGGCGCGGCCGTGTTGCCGATCTGCGCCCAGCTGGAGCAGGATATCGCCGACCTTGCGCCGGAAGAAAAGCAGCTGTTTCTGGCCGAAGTGGGGCTGGAGGAGAGCGGGCTGGACCGGCTTATCCGCGTCAGCTACGACCTGCTGGGGCTGATTAGCTTCCTCACCACCGGGGCGGACGAAACGCGCGCCTGGACGATCAAAAAAGGCACGAAAGCGCCGCAGGCGGCCGGCAAGATACATACCGATTTTGAACGCGGCTTTATCCGCGCCGAAACTATCGCCTACGACGACCTGATGGCGGCGGGCAGCATGGTCAAGGCGCGGGAAAAGGGGCTTATCCGCAGCGAGGGCAAGGAATACGTGGTGCAGGACGGCGATATCATCTTGTTCCGCTTCAACGTATAAGGCCAAGCGGCAGGAAAACGCCAAACCAATAAGATAATTGTAAAAATTGTGCAGGAATAACGCTTTCGGGTGTTGATTTTTGCACAATTTTAATGTATAATACCAATACTAAGCAAGGCAAACAAATGTCCGCCATATACGGACGTGCCCTTGCTTGGCGGACAACTTGGCGGATAAAAGCAAAAGAAAAGAAGCAAGAAAATTAGGAGGTCGTTAGTAAGATGAAAAAGTTTTTAGCACTCGTAATGGTGCTGGCCATGGTATTGGCCATTGGCGCTGGCTGCGGCGGCGGCGATAACGGCGGCGGCAGCAACGGCGGCGACAAAGTAGTTAAGATCGGCGTTTTCGAGCCGGCTTCCGGCGAAAACGGCGCGGGCGGCAAGCAGGAGGTTCTGGGTATCCGCTATGCGAACTCCCTCACTCCCACGGTTGAGATCGCCGGCGAGACTTATACCGTCGAGCTGGTGGAAGTCGACAACCAGTCCGTCACCGATAAAGCGGTCACGGCCGCGCAGTCTCTGACCAGCGCCGGCGTATCCGTGGTTCTGGGCTCTTATGGCTCCGGCGTATCCATTGCCGCCGGCGACACCTTCAAGACCGCGCAGATCCCGGCTATCGGCGTATCCTGCACCAACCCGCAGGTAACTCAGGGCAACGATTTCTATTTCCGCGTTTGCTTCCTGGATCCCTTCCAGGGCACGGTAATGGCTAACTTTGCCAAGGACGAAATGCAGGCTGACAACGCTTTCGTTATCACTCAGCTGGGCGACGACTATTCCACCGGCCTGGGCGCTTATTTCAAACAGGCGTTCACCGATCTGGGCGGCACGGTTGAAGAAGCTCAGTTCCAGACTGGCGACGTTGACTTCAACGCTATCCTGACCAACGTGTTGAACTCCGACGCCGACGTTATCTTTGCTCCCTCTTCCATTCAGACCGCGCCTCTGCTGATCCAGCAGGCTCGTCAGATGGGCATCACCATGCCGATTTTGGCTGGCGATACCTGGGAGAATGAGTCTATCATCAAGAACGCCGGCGAGTATGCCACCGACGTTTATCTGTCCACCTTCTTCGACGAGAACGACACCGCCAACCCGGCGGCTGCCGAATTTGTCACCGGCTTCAAGGCCTGGTTGAACGCTGATCAGCAGAACCTGACCAACAACGGCGGCAGCGACGGCGTGGCCGCTGTGTCCGCTCTGGGCTTCGACGCCTACAACGTGGCTATCGCCGCTCTGCAGGCTGCCGCTTCCCCGGCTGGTACTGACGTTCAGGCCGCTCTGCCCGGCGTTACCGCCGACGGCGTGACCGGCTCCGTCTCCTTCGACGAGAACGGCGACGCCAACAAGGATATGGCCTACATCAAGACCATCGACGTTGAAAACGGCGTGTTCCAGTTCCTGAAGACTCAGACTATCGCGCAGTAACAGGATAAGGCTGACTCTGTAAGTGAATTGCTTTCGGCGGGGCGGCTTGGGCCTGCCCCGCCGAAAATTTTCTGCCAAGCGTAAAAAGGCATTGATCCGGCGGCAGATGAGAATTTGTCCGGGGTCAATGTTTTTTTACGACGGCAAACCGCAGGCGCTTTGCCGTGCGCCGGCAGGAAATGTGCCGCGCCCAAAAGAACCCGGCGATTTTTAAGGGAAAGATCAGAAATTCGGAGGTGAACTATGGATAACCTCACATATTACATTCAGCAGCTGCTGACGGGCGTAACCGTGGGCGGGCAATACGCGCTGATTGCGATAGGTTATACTATGGTATACGGTATTTTGCGTTTGATCAACTTCGCGCACGGCGATATTTTTATGGCGGCCGGCTTTTTTATGGTTTACGCCTCGGCCACGCTGCCGCTTTATATCTCGCTGCCGCTGACGCTGCTGTTGACCGTGATATTAGGCGTCGCGGTGGAGCGTATCGCGTATAAGCCGCTGCGCCAGGCGCCGCGTATGTCGATCATGATATCCGCTATCGGCGTTTCGTATCTGCTGCAAAACTTTGCCACGTATTATACGGGCGGCCTGCCGCGGCCTTATCCCAAGCTGCCGTTTATCGGCGATATCATTCAGATCGGCAGCGTGACCACTTCTTGGGTCACGATCATCACGCCGCTGTTGACGCTGGCCCTGGTGGCCGGCCTGGTGGCGTTGATCAAATACACCAAAATGGGCATGGCCATGCGCGCGGTCTCCCGCGATTTTGAGACGGCGCAGCTTATGGGCATCAAGATCAACAACGTCATCAGCATGACGTTCGTGATCGGCTCTTTTCTGGCGGCGGTGGCTTCCGTGCTTTTCTTCAGCAAATATACCACCGTCACTCCCACCATCGGCGCTATGCCCGGCCTGAAGGCGTTCGTGGCGGCGGTGTTCGGCGGCATCGGCTCGGTGCCGGGCGCTGTTGTGGGCGCGTTCGTTATCGGTATCTGCGAAAACATCATCAAGGCCATGGGCTACACCACCTTCAGCGACGCGTTTACCTTCGTGCTGCTGATATTGGTGCTGATCTTTAAGCCCACCGGCCTCTTTGGCGAAAAAACGACGGAGAAGGTGTGAGACGATGAAAACCAAAACGAAAACTATCCTTTCCGCCGTTTTGATCCTGCTACTGCTGGCGGCCGTCTGGCTGGCGGATCAGCTGCTGCCGGCCAGCTCCATCGTGCTGACGGTGCTGCGCAAGGGCGCTATATATTCGCTGATCGCGGTTTCGCTGAACCTGCTGAACGGCTTTACCGGCCTGTTCTCGCTGGGGCACGCGGGCTTCATGCTGATCGGCGCTTACACCTACGCCATTTTGACTATCCCGGTGGAGATGCGCGATTCGGTCTATATGTATTATGACGGCGGTATCATCAACTTCGCTCTGCCCGTGCCGGTGGCGCTGCTGCTTTCCGGCGTGCTGGCCGGCCTGTTCGGCTTTTTGATCGGCCTGCCGGTGCTGCGCTTAAAGAGCGACTATCTGGCGATCGCGACGCTGGGCTTTGCGGAGATAATCCGCGCGCTGGTGCAGTTCGACGGCTTCGGCCCGGTCACCAACGGTTCCAACGTGCTGCGCTCGTTCCCGGTGTTCCACAGCACGCTGTTCCCGTTCGTGGTATCGGGGCTTTGTATCGCCATTATCTGTCTGCTGATAAATTCCTCCTACGGGCGGGCGTTTAAGGCTATCCGCGACGACGAGGTGGCCGCCGAGGCCATGGGCATCAACCTGTTCAAGCATAAGGAAATGGCGCTGGTGACCTCCGCGTTTTTCGCCGGCATCGGCGGCGCGCTGCTGGTGATGTTCCAGATGATGGTGCAGGCGCGGGCTTTTACCTCCGCCATGACGTATGAGATATTGCTGATCGTGGTCATCGGTGGTATCGGCTCGGTCACCGGTTCGATCATCGCGTCGTTTTTGTTCATCGCCTGTTCGGAATGGTGGCTGCGCTTTTTGGATTCCACTATGGTCATCAACGGGTTCACCGTGCCGTTTCTGCGGCCGGGCTTCCGCATGGTGGTGTTCTCGGTCGTCATCATGTTCGTGGTGCTGTTCTATCGCCAGGGCATAATGGGCAGCCGCGAATTCTCGCTGGAGCGTATCTATCAATTCTGCCGCCGCCGCTTCGGCAAAGCGGGTAAGGAGGCCGAAAACCATGAGTGAGAATATCCTGCACGTGGAAAACGTGACCATGCAGTTCGGCGGTGTGGTGGCCGTAAACAACCTGACGCTTGACGTGGGCCGCGGCGAGATCGTGGCGCTGATCGGTCCGAACGGCGCGGGCAAGACCACCGCCTTCAACGTCATCACCGGCGTTTATGAGCCGACCAACGGCCGGGTGGAATTTAAGGGCGAAACGATGGTGCAGAACTATCCCCAGGGCAAAATGGCCAAAACGTATATGGGCGAAAACCAGGGTATGTACACCAAGGCTGTCAGCAAATCGCCGGATCAGATAACCAGGCTGGGCATCGCCCGCACCTTCCAGAATATCCGCCTGTTCTCCGGGCTGACGGTGTTTGAAAACGTGCTCATCGCCAAGCATATGCGCGCACGGCAGAATATTTTTTCCGCCACCTTCCGCCTGAACTATAAGGAAGAAAAGCGCATGCGCGACGAGGCGCTGGAGCTGCTGAAAATTCAGAATATGACGCATTTGAAGGACGATATCGCCGGTTCGCTGCCTTATGGTATCCAACGCCGGCTGGAGATCGCCCGCGCGCTGGCGACCGACCCGGAGCTGCTGCTGCTGGACGAGCCCGCCGCCGGCATGAACCCGCAGGAAACGCAGTCTCTGACCGATTTTATCGTCGAGATAAAAGAGCGTTACGATCTTTCCGTTTTTATGATCGAACACCACATGGATCTGGTCATGCAGATATCCGATCAGGTGTATGTGCTGGATTTCGGCAAGCTGATCGCGCAGGGCAAACCGGCCGAGGTCAGCAACGACCCGCGCGTTATCGAGGCTTATCTGGGGGTGGCAGAAGATGTTGAAGATTGAACACCTTTCCGTCAGCTACGGCGGTATCGAGGCGGTGCGCGACATCTCTTTTGAGGTGGAAGAAGGCGCTATCGTCACGCTGATCGGCGCCAACGGCGCGGGCAAATCCACCACGCTGCGCACCATTGCCGGGCTGCTGAAGCCCAAGCAGGGTTCCATACAATATAACGGCGAGGAGCTGATCGGCAAATCCACCAGCGAGATCGTCAGCCGCGGCATCACCCTGGTGCCGGAGGGGCGGCGCGTTTTCCCGGATATGACGGTGCTGGAGAACTTGAAGATCGGCGCGTATCTCCGCAAAGACGACCTCTCAAAGGATATCCGCTGGGTCTACGACCTTTTCCCCCGGCTGGAGGAGCGCTCCTGGCAGGCGGCCGGCACGCTTTCCGGCGGCGAGCAGCAAATGCTGGCTGTGGGCCGCGCGCTGATGAGCAAGCCCAAGGTGATTATGATGGACGAGCCCTCGCTGGGCCTGGCTCCGATCATCGTGCAGGGCATTTTTGAGATAATCAAAGAGATCAACCGCCAGGGCGTTACCGTGCTGCTGATCGAGCAGAACGCCAACATGGCGCTGCACACGGCGGATTTCGCCTACGTGCTGGAGACCGGACGCATTACGATCAGCGGCCCCGGCAACGAGCTGCTGCGCGACGAGCGTATCAAAAAAGCCTATCTGGGCAAATAAAAAACAGGCCGCAAAAAGCGGCCTGTAATTTTTTTGGCTTTATCGGGGCAGCAGCCGCAGCCCCTCGGCGGCCAGAGCGGTATCGCGCCATTCCGCCAGGATAGTGTCGAGCAGCGATACTTTGGTGGTGACGATCCAGCCGCCTGTGTTGTCGGAGGAGATGCTTTGCACGCCGGCAAACTCAGCCGCCGGGTCGTCCGTCCAGTAGATGCGCCAGACGCTTAAAGGTTCGGTCGGGTCGGGGTATTCCAGCATGCCGGCTTCCTGCAGCGCTGCGATATATTCCTCCAGCACCCAGCCGTTATCGCGGATCAGCAGCGAGTGAGGCAG
>CANQSW010000041.1 GCA_947626615.1 uncultured Peptococcaceae bacterium
GAATAATAGCTGAACCCGGCCAGCTCCCGCAGGATAGTAAAAGAGATGCTGTTATCCGCCGCCGCGAATATCGTCGCTTCGTCCGTCTCGGAGAGCAGCTTCCATTCCGCCGGCAGCGTCAGCTCCGCGCCGTTGGTCGGGTGGCTGTACGTCTGCACGTCCATGGTGGCGAGCGAAAGTTCGGCGTCCGAACCACCGCAGGCGGCCAGCGCCAGCAGCAGAACCGCCAACAGCACAGAAATCAGCTTTTTCATCGTTATACCTCGTTTTCCGGCATAGCGTCGGCCGCCGCCAGCGCCAGACGCAGAGCGGCCAACGCCGCCTGCTGCCGCACCATTTTGCGGCTGCCGGGGAAAATGCACCGCACGACGCGGACGTTATCCCCCGCCGCGCAGCCGATATAGACCAGCCCCACCGGCTGCGCCGCCGTGCCGCCGCCCGGCCCGGCCAGCCCCGTCACCGAAACGGCGATATCCGCGCCGGCCTTGGCCTTCGCGCCCGCCGCCATTTGCGCCGCCACCGCGGCCGATACCGCCGTATAACGCGCCAGAGCTTTAGCAGAAACGCCGAGCATCTCCGCTTTTGCCGCGTCGCAATAAGTGACGAAAGAGCGCCGCAGCGCCTCGGACGCCCCGGCGTGCGCCGTGAAAGCGGCCGCCAGCATACCGCCCGTGCAGGATTCGGCGAACGTGACCGTGCGCCGCTTGGTCAAAAGCACGCCCAGCAGCTTCGCCGCTTTTTGCTCAATATATTCCGTCAGACCGGCCATATATGCACCTCAATTTATAGATCGGTAAACATACTGCGGCAGCTTTTCAGATATTCCCAGCCGGAAAGATAAGTCAGCACCAGCGCCGCATAGAGGAGTATCTGGCCCAGCGCGAAAATGAACGTGTTCGGCAGGCAGGGCAGCGTATAGAGCAGCAGCAGCGCCAGCGCCACCATCTGGCAGGCCGTCTTCCATTTGCCAAGCCAGGAAGCCGCGATGACTACGCCCTCCGAGACCGCGACCGTTCTAAGCCCCGTTATGGCAAATTCCCGCGCCAGTATCAGAATGACCACCCAGGCCGATATGCGCTCCATAGCCACCAGCGCCACCATGGCCGCCGTCACCAGTATCTTATCCACCAACGGGTCCATGAACTTGCCGAAAGTGGTGATGAGGTTGCGGCTGCGGGCGATATGCCCGTCGATGAAATCCGTGCAGGCCGCGACGATGAACACCAGCCCGGCCAAAAGATCGGCCACCCAGCCGTGGAACAGCGTTACGATCAGAATAAAGACCGGCACCAGCAGGAAGCGTAGCAGCGTCACCTTGTTCGCCAGATTCATTTTTTGCCAGTATTGCATGACTTCTCCCCCAATCATTTTACCGGGCGGGCGATCAGGTCGTAGGCCGCGGCTTCGGTAACGACGACCTCGATCAGGCGGCCGCTGTCCGCGGCGGCCAGCTCGCCCGCGGCATTATCCACGTAGATCAGCCCGTCCACCTCCGGCGCGTGATACTGCGAACGCGCCTCGAAAAAGCCGGGGAAATCCTCCGACGGCGCTTCCAGCAGCACCGTGAGCTTTTGCCCCACCAAGCGTTCCCGCCAGGCCGCCCCGGCGTCCGCCAGCACCGCCGTCAGCTGATTACAGCGGCGAATTTTTACCTCCTCCGCCACCTGATCGGGCATCGCGGCGGCCGGGGTATCTTCCTCCTGCGAATAGCGGAAAACGCCGGCCCAGTCGATCGCCGCCCCGGCGGCAAAATCCAGCAGCTCGGTAAAATCCTCGTCCGTTTCGCCGGGGAAGCCCACCAGCAGCGTGGTGCGGATAGCGGCGTCGGGCAGATAGGCCCGTATTTTGGCAAACAGCGTCTCTATCTCCGCCCGGGCCAGGCGGCGCTTCATGCGCTTGATCACAGCTGGGCTCACGTGCTGTATCGGCACGTCCAGATAATGGCAGCAGCTTGGGCAATCGCGCATAACGGCCAGCAGCTCGTCGCTGATACCCTCGGGGTAAGCATAGAGGAAGCGCAGCATGGCAAAGCCCAGCCCGTCCAATTTTTGCAGCAGCTCCGGCAGCAGCGAGCGCCCCGCCAGGTCGCGGCCATAGGCCGTGGTATCCTGCGCGATCAGCACCAGCTCCTGCACGCCTTTTGCCCGAAGCTCCGCGGCCTCGGCCACAAGCTCCTCCAGCGGGCGGCTTTGCAGCGGCCCGCGAATGTTTGGTATGGCGCAGAAGGTGCAGCGGTTGTTGCAGCCCTCCGCTATCTTCAGATAAGCGGTGTAAGGCGGCGTCAGCTGCACGCGGCCAAGGCAGGGCAGGCCCTCGCCCGGCCTCGCCTCCGCTCCCAGCTTCTCCAACAGCAGCTCCGGCAGGCGGTCATAATCGTTTACGCCAAGCAGCAGGTCTATCTCCGGCATTTCGGCGGCCAGCTCCGCGCCGTAGCGCTGCGTCAGGCAGCCCGTGGCCGCCAGCAGGCGGCAGCACCCCGCCTCTTTCAGCCGGGTCAGCTCCAATATACGCTCGATGGATTCCTGCTTGGCGTCGTTGATAAAGCCGCAGGTGTTCACCACGATAACGTCGGCTGCCGCCGGCTCCGCGGTAAGCGCAAACCCGGCGGCGACCAGGCCGGCCAGCGCGTATTCGCTGTCCGCCAGGTTTTTGGCGCAGCCCAGCGTATCAAAATATATTTTTATCGCGTCCAATATATTACCTCTTATGTAGTAGCTGGCGTCTCGGCGGGATTCTCCTGCGCGGGAGCGTCGCCGTGGCCCTCGTAATCGTCGGCGTAGAAATTGAAGTTCCAGATCGCCGCGCCGCCGCTGAAATCCTCCAGCGTCTGGCCGTTATATTCCACCTTGGTGTGCGTAGCGTTGTTGAAGCGCAGGTAGACGTGCTCGTCCGCCGTAAACGCCTGCGAGAGGCCGGGCGCGAGCGTCACCTGCTGATGCTCCACGCCGTCCATCGTGGCGCCCACCCAAATTTCCTCGTCCACCGCCGTCACTATCAGCGTCACCGGCGCGGTCTGCACGTCGGTATCCGCCACCGGCGGCGGCTGGCTCCCCTGCAGGAAGGCCGGCAGCTGCGGATCGTCCTGCAGCAGATACAGCGCCAGCAGCAAAATGATGACTACGCTGCCCAGCAGCAGCCACAAAAACCGGCGGCCGAAGCGGCGGCTGCGGCTTCTGATCGGCCGCCCCATGGCCGCGTTGGCATAAGCCGAGGCCCGCAGCTGGTTGGCGTTCGCCGCCTTGGCGTTTTGGTCGGAAAGGCGGCTTTCCGCCTTATCCTTCACCTCATGCCAGGCAGCGTTCGGCGCGCCGCCCTCCGCCACGGCCTGCACGACCTTTTTCCCCGAAACGTAAGCCTCATAACCCACGTCCGAGCTGTTTTTGGCGTAATATTCCTTGATATCCGCCAGCAGCAGCGAGGGGTCCAGCTTCAAAAATTTGGCGTAGGTCTCCGCAAAGCCCAGAGCGTACACGCGCCCCGGCATACCGGAGAGATCGCCCTCCTCCAACTGCTTCAAATAATACTCCCTGACTTTGATCGCGTCTTCCACGTCGGCCCAGGTGTAGCCCAGCGCCTCGCGGGTGACTCTCAACAAACGGCCGTTTTCCTCCAGCATAATGATCCGCCTTTCCCGTCGTTCCCAAAATTCCTGCGATGATTACCGTCACTTATTCCGCCTGACTATCCGCCGCCTCCGGCATAGCCGCCGGCGCGTCCGCCTGCTCCGCTTCCGCCGCCGGGCTGAGGTACAGCTCGGCGAACGTCGGCATATTCATCAGCACCGTGCGCTTGTTGCCGTCCGGCGCGCTGACGATGCCAAGATCCTGCATGGTCTCGATCAGCCGGGCCGCCCGGTTATAGCCGATGCGGAAACGCCGCTGCAGCGAGGAGGCCGAAGCCTGACCGCTGCTGATGACCTGCTGGCAGGCTTCGATGAAAAGCTCGTCCTTTTCGTCGCGTTCCTCCTGCTCCTCGGCCTCCTGCTCTTCCTGCCGGGGCAGCTCCAGATATTCCGGCTCGGCCTGACGCTTGCAATATTCCACCAGATCATGTATTTCTTCCTCGCTCAAAAACGCGCCCTGCACGCGCAGCGGCTTCTGCCGCCCGATCGGGAAATAGAGCATATCGCCCTTGCCCAGCAGCTTCTCCGCGCCGCCCATATCCAGAATGGTGCGCGAATCTATCTGCGAGGAAACGGCGAACGCGATACGCGAGGGGATATTCGCTTTGATCAGGCCGGTGATAACGTCCACCGAGGGGCGCTGCGTGGCGATGACCAAATGTATGCCGGCCGCGCGCGCCATCTGCGCCAGACGGCAGATCGAAGCCTCGACGTCGTGCGAAGCCACCATCATCAGATCGGCCAGCTCGTCGATCAGCACCACGATCTGCGGCATTTTCGGCACGTCCGGCAGCTCGTTATAGGAGGCGAAGTTCTTCACGTTGGCGCTGACGAACACCAGATAGCGCCGCTCCATTTCGTTGACGACTTCTTTTAACACCTGCGAGGCCTTTTTCGCGTCGGTCACCACGGGGCGGCCCAGGTGTGGCAGGCCGACGTAGCCCGTCATCTCCACCTTCTTTGGGTCGACCATGATGAATTTGACCTCGTCCGGCTTGGCTTTATAGAGTATGCTGCAAATCAAAGTGTTCATGCAGACGCTTTTGCCGCTGCCCGTTGCGCCCGCGATCAAAAGATGCGGCATATCGGCCAGATCGCCCACGATAGCGTTGCCGTTGATATCCACGCCGAAAGCGATGGAGAGCCGAGAGCGGCTTTTGCCGAACGCCTCGGAGGAGAGCACGTCTTTGAAATAAACGGGCGTGGTCTCGTCGCGCGCCACCTCGATGCCCACCACGGATTTGCCGGGGACGGGCGCTTCGATACGCAGCCCCCGCGCCGCCAGCGCCAGAGCGATATCGTCCGACAGGCTGACGATCCGGGAAATTTTCACGCCGGGAGCCGGCTGCAGCTCATAGCGAATGATCGACGGGCCGCAGACGACCTCCACCACCTTGGTTTTGACGCCGAAGCTGGCCAGCACGTTTTCCAGCGCCTCGCTGTCCTGCATGATACGCTGGTTGACGCCGGAATCGGCGATCGCTTTGCCGCCCCGCATCAGCGAGATCGGCGGCAGCTGATAATCGACCACGCGCTTTAATTCGGTGGGCGCGGCTGGTGTCTCCACCGAGCCGTGCGGTTTGGCCGGCGCTTTGGGCGCGGCGGCTGTTTCTTCCGCCGGTTTCGGCTCGGCCGGGCGGTCGGCCTGCTCTTCTGCCAGTTTGGCCGCCTGCTGCGCCTGCTCCGCCGTGGGAGCGGCCGCCTTGCCGGAGCTGCTCCAGGCCGCGGCGGCCTCCTTCTGCGCGCGCAGACGCTCCGCCGCCTCCGCCTTGGGGCGCAGCACTCCGGCCGGCTCTGGCCCGTTATCCAGAGAGTCGCCCATCATCTCGCCGACGGTGACGTGATCATATTCGCTTTTGGGCGTTTCCTCAAAACGCCGCCCGCTGTATTCCGTGATGATCGGGGGCAATTTCACCTCCGGCTCCGGCGCGGGGCGCGGCGGCAGCTGCCGCTTGGCGGCCGGCGCGGGCTTTGCCTCCGGTTCGGGTTTGGCCTCCGAACTTGCGGCCAGGCCGGCGAACCAGCGCGGTATGGCTTTCAGAAGATCGAACACCCGCATATCGCTGCCCAGCATGATGCCGAGCAGCAAGAACGCCGTCAAAATTATGTAACGCGCGGCGGCACTGGGTATCCAGAAGATCGGCAGGCAGGCCGCGAAGCCGCAGATACTGCCGCCCGCGCCGGCCAGAGCCGCTGCCGCGCCGGCCCTGAAGCCGCCCGCGAACTGCCCGATATGCAGCAGGCCCGCCGCCGCCAGCAGGAAGAAGCACCAGCCCGCCACCTGCCAGGAATTGAATTTGCCCTGCCGCTCGCTGTAAAGAGCGTAGCCCAGGTACACCAGCGTGAGAGCCAGCGCCAGGTTGGCCGCGCCGGCGACGATATCCGCCAGCACCTGCGGCAGCGTGGGCTTATGCAGCAGCGCCCCCACCGCCAGCACCAAAAACCACCCGGCCAGCAGCAGGCCCGCCAGCATCAGGCCCACGCCCAGCGAGCGGAACTGCTCCGCCGTCCGGCGGGCGGAAGTTTTTTTGCGGGCGGCGGTTTTCTGCCCGCCCGATTTTTTGCGCGTCTGTTTGTTATCGGTCGACATCAGGTTATCCTTTCTCGAAATACACAGCTATTAGTTATGCGCCCGGCCGCGCTCCACAAGATATGCCGGATTTTGTTAACTGTTAATTATTCGGCAGGATAAGTCTAATTCCTTTTATTTTGGCAGAAAAATTCTCCGCCCGGGCGCCAGCTCCGCCCGCAGAAAATCCTTCGGGTCGGTGCTGCAGAGAGCCTCAATACTGGCGGAGCCGTCGCTTTGCCGGCGCAGGCGGCAGGGACGGCCGGCCACCGTGCCTTCCAGCAGGCTGAAATTTTCGTCCACCCCGGCCAAAACCAGCGCTTCCGGTATTATGCTCCACAGCATTGATCGCACCCCGCTTTCTCCGGCTGTTTGGCGTTATCCGCCCCATCGATCAGCCGGTGCAGCTTGGCCAGAGCCTCTCTAAGGCCGCCCACCGCGTCGATCAGACCGCAGTTCACCGCATCTTCGCCCGCCAGCACCGTGCCGATATCCCGGGCCAGCTCGCCGGTGTTCATCATATAATCGCGCACCTGCTGATCGGATATATGCGAATGGGCGGTGATGAAGCCGATGACCCTGTCCTGCATACGCTCCAGATAATCGAAGCTCTGCTGCACGCCCAGCACCATGCCCGTCATGCGTATGGGGTGAATGGTCATGGTGGCCGTGGGCGCGATCAGGGAATAGCGCGCCGCCACGGCGATCGGCACGCCGATGCTGTGGCCGCCGCCCAGCACCAGCGAGACGACGGGTTTCTGCATACTGGCCAAAAGCTCCGCCAGCGCCAGGCCGGCCTCCACGTCGCCGCCCACGGTGTTCAGTATCACCAGCAGGCCCTTGATAGCCGGGTTTTCCTCCACGGCCACCAGCTGCGGTATGATATGCTCGTATTTGGTGGTCTTGTTCTGGGGCGGCATCACCAAATGCCCCTCCACCTGGCCGATGATCGTCAGCACGTGGATCTCGCTGGTGAGCTCCGGCACTTTCGTCTCGCCCAGCTCGTTAATGACCTTGGAGCGGTCGCCGTCGCCCTCGCCCTGCCCGCCGGGCTCGTCCGGGTCGGCCGGTCCATTCGGTCCGTTTGGTTCGTTCGGCTCGGTCGGGTCGGCCGGGGCCACTTCGTTTTGCGGCTTCGGCCGGGCGGGGGTTTCTTCTCTTTCTCTAAACACTGCTATCTCGCCTCCATTTGGCAAATTGCGCTCTCGCACGGTTAGTCTGCCCCGAAGCGGCGCGGTTTAACCGCAAAAAAACGCCCCCGCGGCAGTTTCCCGCCGGGGAGCGTGATTTTTGACGTATTTTGGCTCAGATCTCGTTGATGATCGGCACGATGATCGGCTTGCGGCCCGTGCGCTCGAAGCACAGCTTGGCGATGGCCGCCTTGATGGCCGCCTTCATCGCGGACTGCGAATAATCCTTGGCGGCGAAGCTCTCCACGATAGAGACGATACGCTTTTCCGCCTCGCGGTAGATCGTATCGTTGCCCTTCTCGTAGACGAAGCCGCGCGAGAAGATATACGGCATGCTGTTCAGGCGACATTCGTCGCGGTCGATCACAATGCTGGCGATAACGATGCCGTCGCTGGAGAGCTGCTTGCGGTCCTTCAGCACGGTGGTGCCAACGTCGCCGATACCGCGCCCGTCGATCAGTATCATGCCGGAATGGACTTTATCCGTCACCTTGGCCGTGCGGGCGGAAAGCTCCAGCACCTGGCCGTTTTCCATAACGAAAACGTTTTTGGCCGGCACGCCCATTTTTTCCGCCAGCTTGCCATGCTCGCAAAGCATACGGTATTCGCCGTGCACGGGCATGAAGAAGCGCGGCCGCACCAGATTGAACAGCAGCTTCATATCCTCCTGGCTGGCGTGGCCGGAAACGTGGATACCAAGGCTCCGCCCGTAGGCCACGTCGACGCCGAGGTGATAAAGATTATCCACCGTGCGGGAGATCATCAGTTCGTTGCCGGGGATCGGGTTGGCGGATATCACCACCAGATCGCCGGGGCGCAAATGCACCTGCCGGTGCTCGCCCTGCGACATTCTTGTCAGCCCCGCCAGGCTCTCGCCCTGGCTGCCGGTTGTGAGTATCGCCAGCTTGCGGTCGGGGTATTTGCGGATATCGTTGATGTCGATGAAAGTGCTGCTTTTCACCTTCAGATAGCCCAGCTCGTTGGCGATGCCGACCACGTTGTTCATGCCGCGGCCCACCACGGCCACCTTGCGGCCGGTGCGTTCCGCCGCCCAAATGGCCTGCTGTATGCGGTGAACGTTGGAGGCGAACGTGGTCACGATGATACGCCCGGTGGCGTTAAGGAAGATAGTATCCAGCGACTGACCCACCGTTTTTTCCGAAGCCGTGAAGCCGGGGCGCTCCACGTTGGTGCTGTCGGACATCAAAAGCAGCACGCCCTCCTGCCCCAGCTGGGAGATGCGCGTCAGATCCATAAACTGACCGTCGATCGGCGACATATCTATCTTATAGTCGCCGGTGTGCAGCACCACGCCCACCGGCGTGTGGATAGCCAGCGCCATAGAATCCGGAATACTGTGCGAAACGTGGATAAACTCCACCTTGAACGGCCCGGCGGTGATAACGTCGTGCGGGGAGACTTCAAACAAATTGTTGGTGGCAAGATTATGCTCTTTCAGCTTGCCTTTGATCAGGCCGAGCGTGAGCCTGCTGCCGTATACCGGCACTTTCAGATCGCGCAGCACGTAGGGCAGCGCGCCGATGTGGTCCTCATGCCCGTGCGTGACGAAAATGCCGCGCACCATGCTGCGGTTCTCCAGCAGATAGCTGTAATCCGGAATAACGAGGTCGATGCCCAGCTGCTCCTCGTCCGGGAAGGTCATGCCGCTATCCACCACGATGATGTTGTTGCCGAACTTGAACGCCGTCATGTTCTTGCCGACTTCGCCCAAGCCCCCCAGCGGAATGACCGCCAATTTACCCCGCGCGCTGCGGTCGCCGTCTTTTACGGCCGCCTTTCTGGCGGGCTGCTCGTTTGCTTTTTCCTGCGGTTTGTGCTGAGCCTTTTCGTTTGGTCTGCCGCCGGCTTTGCGGTTCGCCTTATCAACGCCCTCCGCTTTGGCCGGCCGGGCGTTAGACTTACGATTCGGTTTATCGCCGCCCTCCGAGCCGGCCTGTCTGGCCGCGTTCTGCGGCGGGCGGCCGCGTCTGGCCGGGGCATGGCGCTGCGCCTCGCCGTTTGCGGGCGCTTTTTCGGCCGGCGGCGCGGCCTTTTTCTCCGGCGCGGCTTTACGCGCGCCGCGCGTCAGACTGCGGATAACGTCCGCAGCGGCGCTTCTCAGGCTGATACCGGCCGTATCTACGACCGCAGCGCCTGAGCTGCCGTAATTATCCTTTGCCATAATCACACTCCTTTGTTTTTATGTATTTTATTTGATCTTATCAAAGCCTGTCCGCTTGGGCAAAAAGCCCCCTACGCCAGCAGGCCGTATTTCTGCAGCAGCTCGGTCAACACGGCAAGCTCCTGTTCGGTGGGCGGCGCCAAAGGCAGACGGCAATCGCCCATATCCCAGCCCAGCAGGTTCAGACACGCCTTCACCGGCACGGGGTTGGTGGTGATGAACAACTTCTTGAACATCTCAAAATACTGCAAATGCAGTTTACGCGCAGTTACAAAATCGCCCGCCTCGCAGGCCGAGATCATCGCGGCAAGCTCGTTGCCGATAAGATGCGAAGCCACGCTGATGACGCCCGCGCCGCCGACGGCCATTATGGGCAGAGTCAGCGAATCGTCGCCGGAATACACGGCGAAATCCGCCGGAAGGATAGTTTTGAGCTGGCTCACGGAATCCAGGCTGCCGGTCGCGTCTTTGATCGCCACGATATTCGGGCAATCCTTCGCCAGACGCAGCACCGTCTCCGGCTGGATCGTCACGCCGGTGCGCCCCGGAATGTTATACAGAATGATCGGGATATCGGCACTGGCCGCTATCTTGGCAAAATGGCGGTATAGGCCCTCCTGGGAGGGTTTGTTGTAATACGGCGCCACGGCCAGCAGCGCGTCTGCTCCGGCGCGCTCGGCTTTTTTGGCCACCTCGCAGGAAAAGGCCGTCTCGTTGTCCGTCGTGCCGAGTA
>CANQSW010000042.1 GCA_947626615.1 uncultured Peptococcaceae bacterium
GCCGTAGACCGGGCGCAGCACGCAGTCCGCCTCGGCCAGCGTTTCCGCCGTCAGCCCCCAGCCCGTGCCGAACAGCAAGAGATACGGCTCATCGCTTTGGCTGATCTCGCGGCGCAGCTCCGCATAGCCGCGCATGGCGGCGTGCGGTTTGGCCGAAGTGGCGATCACTTTTGGCGGCCGGCCAACTGCGGCGGTTATCTTAGCCCGCACAGACGCGATATCCGCAGCCAGCTCGATCTGGCTCAAAGCCGCGTGACGATCCGGATTATAGCGCGCGCCGAAGCCGTACCGCCAATGGCGCAGCAGCGTTTCGACCAGCTCCCGCTGGGCGGGCGACGGCTGCACGATATAATAACCGGCCAGACCGAACGTGGCGGCGGCCCGGGCGATATCATGGATATCCAGATTGGTGCAGGAGGTGTTTATCACCTCGCCCTTCTTGTTATAAACGGGATAATGCACCAACGCCAGCCAGACTTTGCTTTCCCCACGCCCGGCGGCGTTCAGTTCGGCCAGGCAGCGCAGATCCTCGTCCGTCAGGGCGGCCCGGCTAAGCAGCTCCGGCCGGCGGTGCAGGGTGCGCGCGAGGCTTTGTTCGCGCCGCCACCTGCGTATCGCCTCATGGTTGCCGCCCTGCAGCACCTCCGGCACGGCGAGGCCGTTAAACTCCGGCGGGCGGGTATACTGCGGGTATTCCAGCAGACCGTCGGAAAAGCTCTCCTCCTCGCTGGATTCGTCATGCCCCAGCGCCCCCGGCAGCAGGCGTATCACCGCGTCGGCCATCACCATGGCCGGCAGCTCGCCGCCCGTCAGCACAAAATCGCCGATAGAAAAAACGTCGGTCGCCAGAGCGTCCTCCACGCGCTGGTCGATGCCCTCGTAGTGGCCGCAGATGAAGATGAGCTGCTCGCAGGCGGCTAATTCCGCCGCCGCTTTCTGGTCAAAAACGCGCCCGGCCGGGCTGGTGATGATAACGCGGGCGGCCGGCGTTTTTTTCAGATCCGCCACCGCTTCAAACAGCGGTTCGGGCTTCATCACCATGCCCGCCCCGCCGCCGTAGAGCTTATCGTCGGTCAGCCCGTGCTTGGGGCCGGTGTAATCGCGGATATTTTTGACGTTCAGCTCGCAAACGTTATTTTTCACCGCCCGCCCGACTATGCTCTCGCCAAGCGGCGCGAACATATCCGGAAAAAGCGTTAAAATATCTATTCGCATCAGTCCAACAGCCCCTCCGGCAGCTTGACGTCCATGCGGCCGGCAGCCAGATCGACGTTAAGAATACAGCTTTGCAGCGCGGGCAGCAATATTTCCGCCGGCTTTGCGCCCGGCGGCGTTTGGATAACGTAAACGTCGTTCGCGCCCGTCTGCATGATCTCGGTTATCTCGCCCAAGCGCTTGCCCCCGGCATAGACCTCCAGCCCGATCAGCTGAAAATGGTAATATTCGCCCGGCGGCAGCTCCGGCAGACTGCTTTGCGGCACCTGCAGATAGGTATGCAGCAGCGCCTGCGCCTGGTCGCGGTCGGTTATCCCGCTGAGCGAGAGCAGATACAGCCCCTTATGCACGCTGGCGGAAACGACCTCGGCCGCTTTCCCCAGCTTTTGCACATAAAGCTCCGCGCCGGGGGCAAAGCGCGTTTCAGGAAAATCCGTCAGCGCCTCCACCTTCACCTGGCCTTTTATGCCGTGCGCGCCGGTGATCTCCCCCACGTTGATCATCTGCTCCGTTTTGTTTTCTTTCATAGCGATCTCCTCATAAAAGCGGGCTTGGCACCAAAGCCCTCCCCGCATAAAAGCTGCAGGAGGACCTGCTGCGGCCCTCCTGCGGAATTGCTTTGCGGTATACTGCCGGGCCGCCCTAGACGATGTCCAGATTGGCCTTTTTGCCCTCGGTGGTGGCGGCGGCCTTCAGCACGGTGCGCATGGCCTTGGCGATGCGGCCCTGTTTGCCGATGACCTTGCCCATATCCTCTTTAGCGGTGTGCAGTTCCAGATTGACGGTGCGGTTATCCTTCACCGTCTCCACAACTTCGACTTGGTCGGGTTGAGTTACAAGAGATTTGGCTATGTGTTCAATCAATTCCTTCATAACATTTCGCTCCCTCTTGATTTCAGAACTTATTTCGTGCGTTTGGCCCAAATGCCGGTAGTCTTGAGCAGCTGCTTCACGGTCTCGGAAGGCTCGGCGCCGGTGGAGAGCCACTTCAGCGCTTTTTCCTCGTCGATCTTGATCTCGGTGGGATCGGCGATAGGATTGTAATAACCGATCTCCTCGATGAAACGGCCGTCGCGCGGGCTGCGGGAATCAGCCACTACCACGCGGTAAAACGGAGCTTTCTTTGCGCCCATGCGGCGCAGACGGATCTTGGTAGACATTGTTTTCACCTCCTGATTTGCGACGTAAATATAAATAAATGCAAAACCTTAGACTGTTTTACTGCCCGAAAAAGCGGCTGAGCATATTGTTCATGCCGGGACGATGCGTTTTGCCGCCGCCCTTGCTTTTTTTGCCCTTTTTGCCGCGGGGCTTATGCACGCGGTCGCCTTTCAGCATACCGTTATCCGAGAAACGCTTCATCAGCTTCTTCATCTCGTCGAACTGCTTTAACAGGCGGTTCACCTGCATCACCTGCACGCCGCTGCCTTTGGCTATGCGCTGCTTGCGCGAAGCGTTGATGATGCCCGGATTCTGCCGCTCTTTAGGCGTCATGGAAAGCACGATGGCCTCCACCTTGCCAAGCTCGCGCTCGTCGATCTCAACGTCTTTGAGCTTCTTGCCCAGGCCAGGTATCATGCCGAGCATTTCTTTCATATCACCCATTTTGCGGATCTCGCCCATCTGATCCAGAAAATCGTCCAGCGTGTAGGTGGCGCTTTTCATCTTCTGTTCCAGCTCTTTGGCGTGCTGCTCGTCGATCGTGGCCTGCGCCTTTTCGATCAGCGTCAAAACGTCGCCCATACCGAGTATCCGCGAGGCCATACGATCCGGGTAGAACGGCTCCATGGCGTCCAGCTTCTCGCCCATGCCGACGAATTTGATCGGCTTGCCCGTTACGGCCTTGGCGGAAAGCGCCGCGCCGCCGCGCGTATCGCCGTCCATTTTAGTCAGCACCAGACCGTCGATCTCCAGCTGGGCGTTGAAGGCTTCGGCCACCTTAACGGCGTCCTGGCCGGCCATCGCGTCGACCACCAACAGTATCTCGTTCGGCTCGACGGCGGCCTTGATATCTTTCAGCTCCTGCATCAGAGCTTCGTCGATATGCAGACGGCCCGCCGTATCGATCAGCACCATATCGTTGCTGTTGGCTTTGGCGTGCGCCACGGCCTGTTTGGCGATCTCCACCGGGCTCACCTGATCCCCCAGCGAGAACACGGGGATACCGGTCTGCTCGCCCAGCACCTGCAGCTGCTTGATAGCGGCCGGGCGATAAATATCCGCTGCCACCAGCAGCGGGCGGCGGTGCTTCTTTTTATAGATATTGGCGATCTTCGCCACGGAGGTGGTTTTGCCCGAGCCCTGCAGGCCCGCCATCATGATAACGGTGGGCGGCTTTGGCGCCATGTTGATACCGGCGTTTTCCGAACCCATAAGCGCCGTCAGCTCTTCCTGCACGATCTTAACGACCTGCTGGCCGGGCGTTAGGCTCTCCAATATCTCCGCGCCCAGGGAACGCTCCTTCACGCGGGCCACAAAATCCTTGACGACTTTATAGCTGACGTCCGCTTCTAACAAAGCCATGCGCACCGTCCGCATAGCCTCGTTGATATCGGCTTCGGTCAGCCGCCCCTTGCCAGTCAGCTTTTTGAAAGTTTCCTGCAATTTATCGGCCAGGCTGCTGAAAACTGCCACCGTCTCACCCCCCCCTTAGTTTCGCTTGTTATCCTAATCGCGCAGCTCCCGCGCCAGAGCCTCGCGCACTGCGGCCACCTGCCGCCAATCGGCCTGCTTTTCCGCCTGCGTCAACTGCTCCAGCAGCTTCGCCTCGCGGCGGTTGCGCCCGATCAGGCCGAGCTTAGCCTCATAGCTTTGCAGCAGCTCCTCGCTGCGGCGAACCGAATCGAACACCGCCTGACGGCTGACGTTCAGCATTGAGGCGATCTCGCCCAGAGAATAATCCTCGTTATAGGTCAAAGCCAGCGCCTGCTGCTGCTTTTCAGTCAAAAGACCGCCGTAAACGTCGAACAGCAGCAGCTTTTGCCCCAGTTCGTTCAGCTTCTCAGACTTATGCATGGCCAAGACCCCGTTTCCGGCTATCAAGTAAAAACACTTGACGCGCCAACTCGTTCATTATACTATAACAAAAGCCGGCTGTCAAGTATTTTAGCTTAACATTATTAAATTTTATAGGCCGCGTCTGAGCCAACGCAGCAAATTCAGCAGAATTTTGGCGATAACGACCCAGAGCAGCGCGTAATAGAGGCAGATCTGCCCCTGAAAGTTGAAAGGCAGCGCCGAATAATCCCAAACGCCCGCCCGCGCCCAAAAGTTGAACACGACGCCGAACGTAAGCTCCACCATGGTGATGATAAGCCCGCCCAGGCAGGCCTTGCCCCAGTCGCCGATACCGCCGCAGGTGCGGTCGAGATGATCTATGGCAAAAACGCAGAACGCGCCGGCCAGCAGCATCGACCAATGCGTGCAGCCGCGCCAGAAGATCTCCAGCAGCCCATAGCCCAGCGCGCCAAAAAGCCCCAGCAGCAGCTCCGAAAAGCCGCGCGTGGCGGCAAGCTGCCAATATATCCCGTTCTGCCACCGCAACGGCTCCACCTCGCTTTCTGCGTTGGCTACGGCATGGCAAAAACCCCGCCGGTTTGGCCGCGAAAAGTGTCATTCCGGCCATTCAGCAATTTTTTCGTGAGTTTCGCCATCTTTGGACAAGCGATAATAGCTATAAGTGTCAGCAAAAACATCTTTGTCGATAATGTTGTTTTCAAAATAACCAAAATGGCTGTAACCAACCGTGTAAACGCCGTCATCGCGCACAACAATCCCCGAATGAGCCAATGGTTCGATGTTATAGCGATTGTTCAAAGCGTACTGTAAATTATCGCCATAATCAAAGTCAGATTGCCCCAATCTGGTCTCGGCGCCGTCGATCAGAGAGAATTTCACCACTGAACTGGCATTCCATGTGTCTCTGCCAACAATGAAAATATTATCCTTATCGACGACGAAAGAAGTGATATTACACCAATATGCGGCAACGGCCCGGCAGCGGCCATTCGGACTAAATTGCCATACATAATCGTCGTTGAGCGTCGCATCGCCGTGTGAAGTCCTGCCATATACCGCATACTGCAGTTCTCCGACCTGCTGGCAGGTATCATTCAATGACCAGGAACCGTTGTTAAAACTAAAAGACCGTTGTAGATCCAAGTGCCCCCGCTGCTTATGCTGACCCGTAAAGGTTAATACGCCGTTGTCTTGTAACGAAACATATACAGAGCCGTTTTTTACAAACATTTTTTCGTTATCAACGACCTCAGCGCCAAGCAATTTCAGCTTCGTTGGCGTTGGCTCGTCATAGATCGTAATTGTTTTACTGGTATTGTCATAATCCAGGTCAACAAAATAAATATCGCAAATATCCCGCAGCTTCATGTACCAACTTCCCTTGACAACGACCGCGCTATGACCGCTGGGCGCTTCATTAACAAAAACGGGCAAGGTATTGTCAAGACTGCTATCGTCTGCCGCCAAAGCCGGTACACACAAAACAAAGCACAAGGCTAAAATCAAACTGAATAATGTCATTTTGCTTTTCATCTAAATTGCCTCTGTTTTAAGAATTTTTTGACACTCCCCCGGTATCAACCGTGGAGAGTGTCAAAAACCGTAGTTTCTTTCTTACTAACATACATTATTGGCCGTGCGTGATTTAGTATGGACGATATCGGGCGATTTTAGTTACATTTTTAAGGTCTGGCGCAGCTTCCGCAGTTTTTCATCGGAATACGGCGGGCAGCGCAGCTGGTTCGGCTGGCCGACGCAGCGGAAAATGGCGCGCTGGTTGGAAAACTCCAAAAATCCCGCTTCGCCGTGATAGCGGCCCATGCCGCTCATGCCCGCGCCGCCAAACGGCAGGCCGGGGTGCAGCGTGTGCGTGATCGTATCGTTGATACACATACCGCCGCAGCGCAGCTTGCGCGTCACCATGCTGTCCGTGTCGCCGCCCGCGCTGAAGAGATAGGCGGCCAAAGGCGTCGGCCGGGCGTTTACGAAGCGCACGGCGTTGCTGACCTTATCGAACGTCAGCACGGTGATGACCGGGCCGAACACCTCCTCCTGCATAACAGGCTCTTTTAAGTCGACGTTGGTCAAAATGGTCGGCGCTATCTTCAGGTTCGCTTCGTCCACCTGGCCGCCGAAGAACACGCTGGACGTGCCGCGGTGCGGCGCGATATAAGCGTTGATACGGTCAAAATGCTCCCGGTTGACGATGCGCACCAGATCCTTGGATTCGATGGGATTTTCGCCGTACATCTCGCGGAAGGCGAAGGCCAGAGACGACATGAACGCCTCTTTCTGCTCCTCGGCCACCAAAACGTAATCCGGCGCGATGCAGGTCTGCCCGGCGTTCAGCATTTTGCCCCAGGCGATAGCCTTGGCCGCGCGGTATATGTTGGCGCGCCCGGTGACGATGCAGGGGCACTTGCCGCCCAGCTCCAGCGTGACGGAGGCCAGATGCTCGGCCGCGGCCAGCATGACCTGTTTGCCCACAGCAGGGCTGCCGGTGAAAAATATGTGGTCAAACGGCTCGGCTGTCAGGGCTTTGGCCACGTCCGGCCCGCCCAGCACCACGTGAACGTAGTTTTCCTCAAAGGTGGTATTGATCATTTCCGCCAGCACGGCGGCGGTCTTCGGGGCCATTTCCGACGGCTTCACCACGCAGGTGTTGCCGGCCAAAATGGCGGATATCAGCGGCAGCAGCGTCAACTGCACGGGATAATTCCACGGCGCGATGATCAGCACGCAGCCTTTAGGGTCGTACTGTATGCGGCTGGAGCCGTGCGCGGTCAGCTTGCTGGGGAGCAGCTTTTTGCCCTTCAGCCAGCCGCCGCCCTTGCGGAACACCTCGTCCAGCTCCTGATACACCGGCAAAAGCTCGGTGGTGAACGCTTCGTATTCCGGTTTGCCCAGATCCTGCTCCAGCGCCTCGATCAGCCGGGGCTCGTATTTTTTGATCGCGTCCCTGATATCGATCAGCGCGTTGTTGCGGAAGGGTCTGCCATTGATCTCGTGCGTGGTAGCGCCGGTCAGGAAAAAGGCCTTCTGCGCCGCCACCAAATCGCTGTAAGCTGTTTTACTCATGCTGCGCCTCCAGAAATATACAAACATTATTAACATTATAACGAAAACACGGCGGAAAATCAACTAAAAAAGCAGCACCGCCGGGTGAACCGGAAAATGCTGCTTATGCGTCCTGATACTGCTTGATAATGGCCTCGGCCACGCTTTGCTTGGTGTCGCGCCTGTCCATAGCCAGACGCTCGATATAGGCGTGCGCGGCCGCCTCCGCCATACCCTGCCGCTCTATCAGCAGGCATTTGGCGCGGGATACCAGCCGCAGTTCGTCCAGCTTGCGCTCCAGACGGCGGTTCTCCAGCCGCAGCTTTTCCAGCCGCTGACTGGTTATCTGCAGCAGCGAGAGCGTTTGCTCGAATGTCACCCGGTTCAGCGGCTTTTCCAGCACGATCACGCCGAAATCCGAAAGCCCCGGCTGCAGCGTGTGCATCGCGTCGTCGCGTATCAGCAAAAGGACGCTGGCCGACGACTGGTGCGCCGCCGTCATCGCCAGATCCTGCCCGGTCTCGTCCGGCAGCGGGGCGTTGATGACCACCAGCTCAAAATCCTGCTGCAGCAGGATACGCCGGGCCTCGTTGCCGCTGGCCGCCGCCGTCAGCTTGGCGGCGCCGAAATGCAGCGACAAAAGCTGCGCCAGAGAATGTTGCCCCTTGGCGGAAGAAACGATCAAACAAGAGTCCAGTTGCGCCACCCCCTTTTGGGCCGGTCTTGTTCAATATACGCCAAGATACATAGCTTCCTCGGCCCGCGCTTTATCCGCCGCCACGCAATACGTCTCCCACTCCTCGCGTTTGGCGTTGACAAAAAGCTCCAGAATATCGTCGGTGATGACGGAGCGCACGAAATCGCTGTTTTTGGCGGCGTCGATAGCCTCGCCCAGATTTTCCGGCAGGCGGGCAAAGCTGCCGTCGGCCGCCGAAACGAAATCGCTGCGCAGAGGTTCGCAGAGCGGCATTTGCTGCTCCACGCCCTCCAGCCCGGCGTTCAGCAAAAGCGCGAACGCCAGATAGGGATTAAGGCAGGCGTCCGGCGAGCGCAGCTCCATATGCACCGATTTGGCGTCCGAGACCGGGAAGCTCACCAGCTGGAAGCGGCTTTTATCCGACCAGCTGATATAATCCGGGGCTTCAAAGCTGCCGAAGCGGGCGTAGGAATTGGTCAGAGAATTCAAAAACAGCGTCATCTCGCTGATACGGTTAAGTATACCGGCAATAAAATGCCGGGCGGTCGCCTGCTCCGCGCTGTTGGCGCCGAAAATATTTTCGCCGTTTTTATACAGAAAGAAATGCGTGTGCAGGCCGCAGCCGTACTGCTCGGCGAAAGGCTTCGGCAGCATGGAGGCATAGAGGCCGTTATAGCTGGCCACGGTTTTTACCACCGTCTTAAAGCTGAGGAAATCGTCCGCCGCCGTCATCGGGTCGCTGGGGCGAAAATCGATCTCGTTCTGCCCCGGGCCGCGCTCGTGGTGCGATTTCTGCGGCTGTATGCCCATATCCTCCAGATAGAGGCAGATCTGGCGGCGCACGTCCTCGCCCTTATCCAGCGGCGCCACGTCCAGATAACCGGCGTGGTCGTTGGTGCGGTGCGATATCGCGCCGTCTTCGTCCAGCTCCAGTAGATAAAATTCACATTCCGTCCCCAGACGACATTCCAGACCGGCCGCGTGCAGCCGCTTGATCGCCTGATTCAGCATAAAACGCCCGTCGCCCAAAAACGGCCGGCCGTCGGGATAGCAGATGTTGCAGAAAACGCGCACCACCCGCCCGGTGGAGGGCCGCCAGGGCAAAAAAGCCAGCGTGCTGGGATCGGGGAAGAGCAGCAGCTCGGAGGATTCGTTGCTCATAAAGCCCCGCACGGCCGAAGCCTCGAACGGTATGCCGTCGCGGCAGGCGTGCGGCAGCTCGTTCGGCATTATGGAAATATTCTTCATCACGCCAAAAACGTCGCAGAACATCAGCCGGATAAATTTAACGTCGTTTTCCTCCACGAATTGCAGAGCGTCCTCTACTGTACGCAGCATAAGCGCCACCTCCCAGAATCAATTCTGTGTTTTTATTTTAACATATCCCAGCGGCTATGGCAAACACTTAATTGTTCACGTAAAGCTGCTTGTACGGATTGGCGGTGTTGGGCATCAGCAGATAAAATTTCTGGCTCAAAAGCTCCGCCGGGTCGCCGCCGAAATTGGCGCAGAATTCACTGACGTAGCCCATGACGGAAGCTTTGTCCTTCTTGGTGGCCACACGGCAGACCACCTGCGGCGGCAGGCCGTAAGGCTCTGTATCCGAGCGCAGGAAAATTTTGCCGCCGTGCATACCGGTGCCGGTGAAATAACCCACGGGGAGTTTGCCCTCCTCGCCGATACCCAGCACGACGATAATACCGCCCGCCTGATATTCGCCGAGGAAGCTGCCCACGCGGCCGCCGATAACGATCACGGGGATCTTCTCCTGATATTCTTTCATGTGGATACCCGTGCGGTAGCCGGAGTTGCCGCGCACGAATATTTTGCCGCCGCGCATGGCGTAGCCCGTGGCGTCGCCCGCGTTGCCGTAGATGACGATCTCGCCGTCGTTCATGGTGTCGCCGGTGGCTTCCTGCGTGCTGCCGTTGACGATGATGCGCGAGCCGTCCAGATACGCGCCAAGCGCGTTGCCGGGCAGGCCGTTGATGATGATATCCTTATTGCCAAGGCCCGTGCCGATATAGCGCTGGCCGAGGCAGTTATCGATCACCACCTGGGCGTCCTCGCAGGCGCGGACTTTGGCGTTCAATTCCTTAAAATGCATCGCTTTGGCGTTGATATTCATGCTTCTTCCTCCTTCGCGCCGGCCAGCATAACGTCGCGTTCCCGGCGGCTGAAGGCCATCAGCTGCGGGTGCTGTCTTAGCAGCTCGAAATCTACTTCGTCCAGCGATTTTTTATCCCGAATGAGCGCGGTGTAGATACCGGCCCGGG
>CANQSW010000043.1 GCA_947626615.1 uncultured Peptococcaceae bacterium
GGGCAAGGCCTACGTCTGCGAGCTTTCCGCCGACCAGATGCGCGAATACCGCGGCAGCATCGGCGTCCCCGCGCGCTCGCCCTGGCGCGACCGGCCGATCGAGGAGAGCCTCGACCTGTTCGAGCGCATGAAAAACGGCGAGTTCGCCGACGGGCAATATACGCTGCGCGCCAAGATCGACCTGGCATCGCCCAACTTCGTGCTGCGCGACCCGGTCATCTACCGCATACAGCACAGCACGCACCACCGCACCGGCAACAAATGGTGCATCTACCCGATGTACGACTTCGCCCACCCGCTTTCCGATTCGCTGGAGGGCATAACGCACTCTATCTGCACGATGGAATTTGAGATCCACCGGCCGCTTTACGACTGGTTGATCGCCAACACCAGTTGCCCCACCAAAAGCCGGCAGATCGAATTTGCCCGGCTGAACCTGACGCATACCGTGATGAGCAAACGCTTTCTCCGCCGTCTGGTGGAGGAAGGCTACGTCTCCGGCTGGGATGACCCGCGTATGCCTACGCTTTCCGGCCTGCGGCGGCGGGGCTACACGCCGGAGGCTATCCGCGATTTCTGCGAGCGTATCGGCGTGGCCAAGGCGGAAAGCATGGTCGATTCGGCCCTGCTGGAGCATTGTCTGCGCGAGAACTTGAACGCCAAGGCCGACCGCGTTATGTGCGTGCTCGATCCCTTAAAGGTCACTATCGCCAACTATCCCGAGGGCGAGCGCGAAATGCTGCCCGTCGATAATAACCCGGAAAAGCCGGAGCGCGGCAAGCGGCTGCTGCCCTTCTCGCGGGAAATTTATATCGAGCGCGAGGATTTTATGGAGGAGCCGCCGAAAAAGTTCTTCCGCCTCTCGCCGGGCCGGGAAGTGCGCTTAAAGGGCGCGTATATCATCAAATGCGAGGAAGTTATAAAAGACGCGGCGGGCAACGTCACCGAGCTTATCTGCACCTACGACCCGGAAACGAAGTCCGGCGGCAGCAGCACCAAAAAGGTGAAAGCCACGATACATTGGGTGAACGCCAAGGAGTGCAAGGACGCCGAAGTGCGCCTCTATGACTATCTTTTTACGGCAGAAGACCCCTACGACGTGCCGGAGGGCAGCGATTTTATCGACAACCTGAACCCCAACAGTCTGGAGGTTAAGCAGGCGAAGATCGAGGCGCTGTTCCCACTGCCGGGCGAAAAATTCCAGTTTCTGAGGCACGGCTATTTCGCTACCGACCCCGACACCACCAACGACCATTTGGTCTTTAACCGCATCGTATCGCTGAAAAGCAATTACAAGGGCTGATCCGGCCCAAAGGAGGACGCTATGCAAAAAAGGCTTTATCGCTCCCGCAAGGACAGCAAACTGTTCGGCGTCTGCGGCGGCATCGCCGAATATTTTGACGTTGACCCCACCGTTATCCGCCTGATCGCGGTGATCTTACTGTTCGTATCTTTCGGCTGGGCGCTGCTGATATATCTCGCCGCCGCTTTCGTCATGCCGAAGGACGACGGCTACATCGACGTATAGAAGCTGGCCTGCAATGTATGTAAATAATAGCGAAAAACTGCTGCGCGAGCCGCCCGATCTGGCCAGGATCGACGCGCGCCCGCGCGGCAGGCTTTATAACTGGAATCTGCGGCGTCTGCGCCGGCGCTGGCCGGAGGTGGATATCCGAGCCATGCTGGGCGAGGCGGCCGACGGCTCGCTGCACCGCGGCTCGGCGCTGTTTTATCTGATGCCGCGGCTCTACGGCTATATGCTCTCTAACGACCCGGAGCGCGCCCTGCCCAGGCTCGGCATGAAGATAAGGCGGCATTTGATCCACCCGCTGTATCTGCGCTTCGGGCGGCATTTTTTTGAGGGTATGCGGCAGGAGATCGTGCGGCGCGAGCCGCTGCCGCAGGACGGGCGGCCGCTGGTTTTTGCGCCGGGGCATTATTTTATCCAGGAGACGCTGGCCACCGTGCTGCTGATCGAGGAGCCGGCCTACGTGCTTTTCGGCACGCTGCCGCATTTCTTCAACACGCGCTACGGCCTGCAGGCCGTGGGCAACGGCGCGGTGCTGCTGAACCGGCGCGATAAGGCCAGCCGACACGCCGTGTTCGCCAAGGCGGCGCGCCTGCTGCAAAACGGCGAATCTCTGATCATCTACCCGGAGGGAACGTGGAACAAAAGCCCCAACCGGCTGATCATGCCGCTGTGGCACGGCGTTTTCCGCATCGCCAAAAGCTCCGACGCGTGGATAATCCCGGTTTTGAACCTGTGCGTAAACGGCGTGATATATTCGGCAAGGCTTGCGCCCTTCGACCCCCGGCGTTATGCCGAGGCAGCAGAGGCGCAGGCGCTCTCCGACCTGCGCGACGCGATGGCGACCGGGCTCTGGCTGCTGATGGAGCAGCACGCCGTTATGACGCGGGAGGAATTTCTGCACGGCTGCCCCACCATGCACGAGCGCGCCCGGCAGATCGTGGCGGCGCAGAAGCGGGCCGGCGGCTATTATTATGACAGCACAACGGAATCCGGGCGGCAGGCTATGGATCTGCGCCTGCCGAACGACCCCCGCCCCGCCGACGTCTGGCGACCCGTTGCCGAACTGGCAATAACGCCGCAAAACGTGCGGACGGTCTTATACGCCCGGCAAATCGTGGCGGAGGATTATCAGCGACTTTAAGGAGCCACTATGGAAATAACAGTCAGAGCATACCGGGCGGCCGACCTGCCCGCGATGCGCGTTATCTGGAACGAGGTCGTGACCGAGGGGATAGCCTTCCCGCAGGAGGATACGCTGGACGAGACGACCGGCGCGGAATTTTTCGCCGCGCAGACCTATTGCGGCGTGGCCGTGGACGAAAACGATATGCCGCTGGGGCTCTATATCCTGCACCCGAACAACGTGGGCCGCTGCGGGCATATCTGCAACGCCAGCTATGCCGTGCTGGGCCGCTGCCGGGGCCTGCATATCGGCGAAAAGCTGGTGCAGGACTGCCTGCGCCAAGCCAGGGAGCTTGGCTTCGGCGTGCTGCAATTCAACGCCGTGGTGGCGACCAACCTGCACGCGCGTCATCTCTACGAGCGGCTGGGCTTCCGCCAGCTTGGCGTGATACCCAAAGGCTTCCGCCTGCCGGACGGCACGTTCGCCGATATCTGCCCGTATTACCACGAGCTTTAGAGCGGCGATTTTTTTACAAAAAATAAGTACGGAGCAAGGCGGCCAAGCCCAGGCTCCGTACTTTTTTGTCGGGCTGATTCCAGCCAGACGTTGCTGCCAAACTTTCTGGCAAACGCGCAGCGTTAAACGCGAGAAGCTTCAGATCTTTCTGCCTAAGGCTCTCAACATCTCCTTATCGCTCCGGATCGTGGCGCAGGCCGCGGTCGTAAGCATATTTCCCGTGATAGTAGCCGAAGCTCCCGCGCAAAAAGCCCTCTCCCCGTCGTTAGTGAGCAGCGCCCTGCCCGCCGCCAGGCGAATGTTGGCTTCAGGATTGATATAACGGAAAAAAGCGATCGTGCGCAGGATATCGTCCTCCGTGAGCGGCTCCATACCCTCCAGCGGCGTGCCCTTAATGGGCATCAGCGCGTTTATAGGAATAGAATCCACCCCGGCTTCAGCCAGGCAGACCGCCATATCCAGCCGGTCTTCCCAAGTCTCTCCCATACCTATGATACCGCCGGAACAGGCGCACATACCCTCCGCCTTTACCAGCTTTAAGGTCGCCATTTTTTGCTCAAAGGTGTGCGTCGTGCATATGTAAGGAAAAAACCTCCTGGAAGTCTCGATATTGTGGTGGTAGCTGGTGACGCCCGCCTGGTGCAGCCTATGCAGCTGTTCCGCATTCAGAAATCCCATAGACGCGCAAAGGTCGATTTGGCACTCCTTTTTCATGGTCTCATAAGCATGAATAGCCTGCTCAAATTCCTCTCCTGAAAGCGTCCTCCCCGACGTCACGATAGAAAAACGGTGTACGCCTTCCGCTTCGTTCATTTTGCAGGCCGCCAATATGGTCTCCTCGGGCAGAAAATCATAGACCTCGCAGTCCGTGTGATTGTGAGCCGATTGGGCGCAGTATTTACAGTCCTCCGGGCACCTGCCGCTGCGTCCGTTGATAATAGAACACAGATCCACCTCGTCTCCGATCAGATCCTTGCGGATCTTATCCGCGCCGTCGCAGAGCTCTTTGAGATCGCAGTCCAGAAATACGTGCAGATTGTCCTCCCGGGTGATCCTTCTGCCTCCGATGATCTCGTCCGCCAATTTCAGCATATCCATGACCAATATCTTCCTTTCCTAAAAACGCAAAATTGTCAACCTTACAGTCTATTCAAGTTGACAATTAAACTATATCACCGCTTTATTAAATTGTCAACTCATATTTTTCATCTGGTTGACAATTCGGGCAAAGTCTCATTTTCGTCAGAACGCAACAAAAAAACACGAAGCATAAGAGCGTCTCATGCTTCGTGTTTTGTTATACGTCTTTTTTAGAGCGGCGTTTATTCGCTCATATCCCGCAGCTGCTGGTGGAACTGCTTGGTCTCCTTGGCGACCACGCCGGAGAGCGCCACCAGGCCGACCAGGTTCGGGAAGGCCATCAGGCCGTTCAGCGCGTCCGCGATATCCCAGACGACGTTCAGAGCCAGGAACGGGCCGACCAGAACCGCCAAAATCCACAGATAGCGGTAAATTTTGACGACGGTGAAATTGCCGTTAAAGAGATATTCCACGCAGCGTTCCGCGTAATAATCCCAGCCCAGAATGGTGGTGAACGCGAAGAACGCCAGCGCCAAGGTTACACAGATCTGACCGATCAGCGGAGCGAAGCTCATGCCCTGGCTGAACGCCCAGGAAGTAACGCCCACGCCTTCGACGCCGGGCTGATGCCAAGCGCCGGTGATGACCAGCGTAAGGCCGGTCATGGTGCAGATGATGATAGTGTCGATGAAAACGCCGGTCATGGAGACCAGACCCTGACGAGCGCAGGATTTGGTGCTGGCCGCGGCGGCCGCGATAGGCGCGGAGCCTAAGCCGGCCTCATTGGAGAAGATACCGCGGGCAACGCCCTTTTGTATGGCTTCCTTCATCACCGCGCCGGCGAAGCCGCCGACAGCAGCCGTGCCGGTGAAAGCGCCCTTGAAGATAGCCGCGAACGCGCCCGGAATCTCCGGAATATGCGTGACCAGAATGATAAGGCAGACCACGATATAGAACACCGCCATAAAAGGCACTATTCTTTCGGCCACGCTGGCGATACGCTTGATACCGCCGATGATGACCAGGCCGACCAGCAGCGCCGCGACGACGGCCGTGATCGTGGTGGCCCAGGTGTATTGATATTCGCCGATTGAAAACGCGATATGCGCCGTATCAGGGTCGAACAGACGCTCCACCGCGCCGGCGATGCCGTTGATCTGGGTGACGGTGCCGATGCCCAGCAGGCCCGCGCTCGCGCCAAAGAAGGCGAACATCTTGGCCAGCCAGCGCCAGTTCTTGCCCATGCCGCGCTCTATGTAATAGAAAGGCCCGCCCAAAACGTGACCGTTCTCGTCGATGGTGCGGTATTTGATCGCAAGCAGGCCCTCGGCGTATTTGGTGGCCATGCCGAAGAAGGCGGCCAGCCACATCCAGAACAGAGCGCCCGGGCCGCCGGCGCAGATAGCCGTGGCCACGCCGACGATGTTACCAGTGCCGATAGTGGCGGAAAGAGCCGTGCACAGCGCGCCGAAGCTGCTGACTTCGCCCTCGCCGTCCTGCTCGTTCTTAAACATATACTTCAGCGCCTTGGGCAGATGAAACACCTGCACCAGGCCGGTTCGGATAGTCAGCAGAATGCCGGTGCCAAGAATCAGCACCATCAGCGGCACGCCCCAGATCCACCCGTCGACCAGAGTGACGATCTCCGAAAATGTCATAATTACAACTCCTCTCGATGTTTCCCGCTGCCGCCGCCGTAAATTTTACGGTGAACAGGCCCCGGTTAGGATTTTCCATGGCCGTCGACCGTAAATTTTACGGCGAACTGACCTTGGCTAACGTGTAGATACTACCACAAACCGAAAAGCATTACAAGGGTATTTGCTCATGTATACAGAATATTTTCCCTCTGTGGCGGACAAATGTACATTTTAATTTACGGTCAGCCGCAAAATCGCCGCAAATTTTTCGGTCTGCGGACGGCTTTGCAAAAAGTTATTGACACGCCGGGCGAATTGTGCCAGAATATGAACGTATTTTTGCCGCGGCGCAAGTTTCGGCAAACAATTATAATAAGGAAAGTGAACCAAATGATCTCTGTTGTGATAAATATAGCGGCGGTGCTGCTGGGCGGCACGCTGGGGCTGTTTTTGGGGCGCAGCTTCCCGCAGCGCATCGGCGACACGGTGATGCAGGGGCTGGCGCTCTGCGTGCTGTATATCGGCATCAGCGGCGCGCTGCAGGGGCAGAACACGCTGATCGCCATAATCTCTATCGCCGTGGGCGGGGCGCTGGGCGAGCTGCTGGATATCGACGGAGCGCTGAACCGCCTGGGCGAAGCGCTGGAGCATAAATTCGGCGGCGGCAAAACGTCGCTGGCGGAGGGGTTCGTCTCGGCCAGTATGCTGTTCTGCGTGGGCGCCATGGCGATAGTGGGCTCGCTGCAAAGCGGCCTGCTGGGCGATCACAGCGTCATCATCGCCAAATCCGTGATCGACGGCATCGCTGCGATATTGCTGGCCTCTTCGCTGGGGGCGGGCGTGCTGTTTTCGGCGGCGGCGGTGGGCGTGTATCAGGGCGCTATCGTGCTGCTGGCGGAATGGCTGGAGCCGCTGCTCTCCGACGCCGTGGTGGCCGAGATGTCGTGCGCGGGGTCGCTGCTGATCGTGGCGCTTTCGCTGAATATGCTGAAGCTCACCAAGATCAAGGTGGCCAATTTTATCCCGGCCATTTTTCTGCCGATACTGCTCTGTTTGTTCATAAAATAGCCGGTTTTTTCATCGTTTGACCAATGGGCCGCTTTGGCGGCCCGTTTTTTTGCAAAATTTGCTGAAAAATCGCCGGCGTTCTAAAGCGGCGGCCGGCGGCATAGTTTGTAACAGCATTTTGCCCCAATCTACGCAAAAGGAGGCTTGGCTGCACAACATACAGACCCGGACGGCCAAATTTCGCGCTATTTATAAGGAAAAAATTTTGTCGTTCCGCGGCCGCAAGGGCGGCAAAATCGCAAATTTCTCTTGACATTGACCGTTAAATTTTGTATCATCAAAGTGGTCGTATCGAATGGTTATGTGAAATGGCATATTGCGCTTACATAAGCCCGATCTTCGGCGACAAAGGCTAATTGAGGCTTTGCCTCGCGATCGTCTTATGCGGTCTCCGCAAAAGGCGGTTGCCAGAGCAGGGGCGGGGCTTCGGTCAACAGGCCGCCGGGGAAAATATGCCGGGAAGCCAGAGACGGCGGACGCGTTTAACTGTCAGCCGCCGCTCAAACCGTAGAGAGCAGACCGCAGGCAAGCAGGACAACAGCAATTATTTTATTATTTTATTTATAATGCCGAATTTTTGATTGCCTGCATTTACCTCGACGGCGGAAACTTCCGCAGAACCTAAGGCACGATACAAAAAAAGGAATCGAGGTTGCAATTATGAAAGACAAACGTTTAGTGCGGATCATTGGTATCGTACTGTTTGCTGCTCTGATTGTATGGACGGTCATGACCCTGATGGGCCAGCCGGAAGCTCCGAATGCCGACGCTCTGGGCGGCGCGGACTCTGAAGCATACACCACAGCGCTTGCAGATTACAATGCTGAAATCCAGCACGGCTACGCAATGCTGACCTTGGGCGTTCTGGTCGTTATCGCTTTCTTCTTCATCACAGAAGCGTTCCCGATCGCCATGTCGGCAATGATGATCCCCTGTTACTATTCTGCATTCGGGATCATGCCTTACAAGACTGCGTTCGGCGGCCTGATCGACAGCTCAGTTATTCTGTTTGCTGGTATGTTCCTGGTCGGCGGCGCAATGTTCCAAACCGGTCTGGCGCAGAAGATTGGTATCACCTGCGTTAAGGCAGCCGGCGGCTCCGAGACCAAGCTGGTCCTGTTCATCATGATCATCACCGGCGCTCTGTCCGCTTTCCTGTCCAACACCGGTACTGTTGCCTGCCTGCTGCCCGTTTGCTTGGGCATTGCAGATTCTCAGGGCATGAATCGTGCGAAGCTGTTGATGCCTCTGGCTATCATGGCTTCTTCGGGTGGTATGATCACCCTGGCCGGTACTCCTCCGAATATGTCCGCATATTCCACCCTGCTGACGATCGACGTCCAGATGGGCTTCTTCGATTACGCTGTGGTTGGTATCCCGGTCACCATCGTCTCCATCATTTACATGATGCTGATTGGCAACCGCCTGCTGCCCGATCGTCATTCTGACGTTGAGGTAGAGGACGAAGAAGAAGGCAAAGTATACGACACCAAGAAGCAGATCATCTCTGGCGTTATCCTGGCTATCTGCGTTCTGGTTATGGCTTTCTTCACCGATTATGTAGGCCTGGAGACCGTTGCCGTTATCGGTGGTCTGGTCTGCGTATTCACCGGCTGCTTGACCGACAAAGAGGCTTATGAAGCTATCGACTGGACGACCATCTTCCTGTTCGCTGGCGCTCTGGGCCTGGCCAACGCCATGGCTAGCACCGGCGCTGGCAAGATCTTGGCCGACGCTGTGGTTGGTGCTTTGGGCGGCGCTCCGAACCCGTACATCTTGATGATCGTACTGTTCCTGCTGGCCGGCATTCTGACCCAGTTCATGTCCAACACCGCTGCGGCAGCTCTGCTCTGCCCCATCGGCCTGTCTATTGCTGAGAGCTTGGGCGCTGACCCGACCGGCGTTGTTCTGGCCATCGGCTTCTCCTGCTCCGCAGCATACTGCACTCCTGTTGCCACCCCGCCGAACACCATGGTTTATGGTCCTGGCGGCTTGACCTTCATGGATTACGTAAAAGTGGGCGTTCCGATCTTCTTGCTGGTCGGCGTCTGCGCCGTCGTTATCATTCCGATCGTATGGCCTTTCTTCCCGGCATAATTCGGCGAATAACGATATTAAAAGAACCCCCTTCTTGGGGGTTCTTTTTTTGCGCTTTTTTGCCGGCGATGGTCAAGGTCATTTCCAATGCTTTAACTGCGAAAGATACAAATCAAACCGCCCGCGTCTGGTTTCTTCCTCTGCGTTATCCGGGTCAGGCATATGCGCCACCAGATAATCCAACAATTCCGCCTTGGTCTGATAAGCAAATTCGCCCTCGGCATAGCACCATTTGCAATAATCCTCGTTATAGCTTCCGTCCGCCTCCCGGCTGAGCAGGCCGTCCTCCTGCAACGGCATACCGCAGCATTGGCAAATAAGCTGCCGCGGCGAGCCTAAAAGCGTGTTGATAGATACGTCAAAAACCCGCGACAACGCTTTTAACGTATCCGTATTTGGCTGCGTTTCGCCTGTTTCCCAGCGGCTGACCGCCTGTCTGGTAACATATACCCGCTCCGCCAATTCGGCCTGCGTAAGACCAGTTTTTTCGCGCAGAGCCTTAAGAATATCCCGCGTTTCCATGCCCGTCCTTCCCAAAAATCTGTTATGTTCATTATAACTGCAAAATCTCATTTTAACAAGCAACCGGCCGCTGCCATGGCACAAGAGGGCGGCCGGTCAATTTCCCGCGCCGCTTTAGCGCCAGATCTTTTTGCCCGGCTTCAGCGCACAAAAAAACGGGAACGGCCGTAACGACCGTTCCCGCAAATTTTATCGGTTCAATCCTTGATATAGGGCAGCTTGCCCGTCTCGTAGATATTGCCGCCCGCGGCGTCCACCGCCACGAAGCAGATCAGATCCTCGACCTCCAGCTTATGTATGGCCTCTGGGCCGAGATCCTCATACGCGATGACCTCGCACGTTTTGACGGCCTTGGCGATGACCGCCGCCGCGCCGCCGATAGCCGCCATATACACGGCCTTATGCTTTTGCAGCGCCGCCATTACCTCGGCGTTGCGCGGGCCTTTGCCGATGATGCCCTTCATGCCCTGCTCCAGCATGGCCGGGGTGTAAGGGTCCATACGATAGGAGCTGGTCGGCCCGCAAGAGCCGATCGGCTGGCCCGGCTTGGCCGGAGAAGGCCCGACGTAATAGATGATCTGCCCGGCCAGATCGACCGGCAGCTGC
>CANQSW010000044.1 GCA_947626615.1 uncultured Peptococcaceae bacterium
ATAGTTCACCCCTTTCCCTTATTTTAGCACAAAAAGATGGTAGGCACTTTCGTGTCTACCATCTTTTTACCACTTCACCCAAAAGGCCCGCCGCAATATGGTCGAGGTGACAGGATTTGAACCTGCGGCCTCTGCGTCCCGAACGCAGCGCTCTACCAAACTGAGCCACACCTCGCAAGCCTGTATATTATAACACAGAATTTGGCCGTTTGCAATCGTTATTTCCGAAAAATTTGCCCAAAAGGGCTTGACAGCGGCCTTTTTTTATGCTAATATCACTTTAGCATGATAAAGCATTAAACAGAGCGGCTGCGGCCGCGGTTTTTTGCGCTAAAAAATCAAAGAAAGCAGGAGAAAAACATGAAAAAACTTTTGGTACTTATGGGCTGCTTGCTGCTGGCGCTGGGCCTTATGGCCGGCTGCGGCGGCGGGGGCGACGCGCAGACTGCGGATTCCGACACCCCCGGCTGGGATTACATCGTGGATAAGGGCGAGCTGGTCATCGGCCTGGACGACACCTTTGCGCCGATGGGCTTCCGCGACGAGAACAACGAGCTGGTCGGCTTTGATATCGACCTGGCCAAGGCGGCCGGCGAGGTGCTGGGCGTGAACGTCACCTTCCGCCCCATCGATTGGGACGCCAAGGATATGGAGCTTTCCGAAACTAAGACGATCGACTGCATCTGGAACGGCATGTCCGTGCTGCCGGAGCGCATCGAAAACTACGCCCTCACCAAGAAATATCTGAACAACAAGATCGTCATCATGACGATGGACGAGGCGTTGAACATCGAGGCGGCCGAAGATCTGGCCGGCGTAACGCTGGGCACGCAGGTGGACAGCGCGGCGCTGGAGAAGATGCAGGAAAGCGAAGTCTGGGATACTATCCAGGACAACGTGACGGAATTCCCGACCTATGACGAAGCTCTGCTGGCCATGCAGGGCGGCCGCGTGCAGGCTATCGTGGTCGACCAGGTGCTGGGCGAATACAAAAACGCCAACATGGGCGGCGTGATGCGCGTTATGCCGTTCGATTTCGGCGACGATTTCTACGCCATCGGCTGCCGCAAGGCTGACACCGACGTAGCCGAAAAGATCAACGAAGCGCTGCAGACCCTGATCGATAACGGCAAGGCCGCCGAAATTTCCGAAAAATGGTTCGGCACCGACATCGTGATCCTTGAGGATTATTGAGACGCATAATTTGCAGGTTTACGGCAAGGCCCAGTTTCGGCGGCCTTGCCGTATTCTTAACTAAGGATTGATATTTATGACGGAGACTTTTAGCTATATCGCCAAAATTCTGCCCGCCCTGCTGGAGGGCACGAAGGTGACGCTGGTGGTGTTTTTCGCCACCCTGCTGCTGGCTATCCCGCTGGGCCTGCCGCTGGCGCTGGGCAGCGACTGCCGCTTCCGCCCGGTGCGCTGGTTCTGTCGGGGCTACGTGGCGCTATTCCGCGGCACGCCGCTGATGTTACAGCTGTTCTTCATCTTCTATATGCTGCCGATATATTTCAACATACTGCTGCCGGCGCTGACCGCCGCCGTTATCACCTTCGTGCTGAACTATGCCGCGTATCTTTCCGAAATTTACCGCGGCGGTATCGGCTCGATCGAGCGCGGCCAGTACGAGGCGGCCGCGTGTCTGGGGCTGAACTCCTTCCAGACGATGTTCGGCATCATCATACCGCAGACGGTGAAGCGCGTGCTGCCCGCCGTCACCAACGAGATGATCACGCTGGTCAAGGATACCGCGCTGGTCTCGGCTATCGGCGTGGCGGATCTGATGAAAAACTCGCGCTCCGCCGTGAACCGCGACAGCACCACGATGGCTTTTCTGGTGGCCGCCGTGATCTATCTTATCCTGAACGTGGTGCTGACCAAGTTTTCGTATTATCTGGAGGAGCGCTTCTCGCGCCACGAGGCGCGCGCCGATTGAGGAGGGACGGCCATGACTGAAAACCCGGCGATAATCGAAGTCAAAAACATCACCAAGCGCTTCGGCGACCTGACCGTGCTTTCCGGCGTTTCGCTGAGCGTGCATAAGGGCGAGACGGTGGCGATCATCGGCCCGTCCGGCAGCGGCAAAAGCACCCTGCTCCGCTCGATGAATCATCTGGAGAAGATCAACAGCGGCGAGATCGTCATCAACGGCGAAACCATGGTATCCTCGCCCAAGGGCACGGCGGAATACGTGCCGGAGCGCGAAGTGCGCCGTATCTGCGGCGAGATCGGCATGATCTTCCAGCATTTCAACCTGTTTCCGCATATGACCTGCCTGCAAAACATCACCTACGCCCCGCAAAAGGTGAAAAAGCAGCCGAAAGCCGAGGCCGAGGCCGAAGCGCGCCGCCTGCTGGAGCTGGTGGGGCTGGCCGACAAGGCCGACGCTTATCCCGGGCAGCTCTCCGGCGGGCAGAAGCAGCGCGTGGCGATAGCGCGCGGGCTGGCGATGAACCCCGCCGTCATGCTGTTCGACGAGCCGACCTCCGCCCTGGACCCGGAGATAACCGGCGAGGTGCTGGCCGTGATCAAAAAGCTGGCGGAAAACCAGATGACGATGCTGATCGTCACGCACGAAATGGGCTTTGCCCGCGAGGTGGCCGACCGCGTTATCTTCATGGCGGACGGGCATATCATGGAACAAGGCAGCCCGGCGGATATCTTTGAACGCCCGCAGAGCGAGCGCCTGCAAAGTTTTCTGCGCTCTATCCTCCGCACCTGAAACGGACAAAAAGAACATAGCAAAAGCCCCCTCGCATAGAGGGGGCTTGATTTTTTACTTTTTTTAACCGAGCAGCCGGCCCGCGCCGGCCAGCGTGGCCTCGGCCTCGCGCATCAGCCGCTGCATGATCGCCGCGATACTGCCGCCCTGTTTGATCAGGCCGGAGATCTGCCCGGCCATCAGGCAGCCGCCCTCCACGTCGCCCCGCACGGCCTTGACGGAGGCTTTGTCCGCCAGACGGTCGCGCTCCGCCTGCGTGCCGGGCTGCTTTTCCAGCTCGGCGTATTTGAGCGACATCGGGTTCTTCAGCGCGCGCACCACGTGCGGCGTGCCGCGCCCGGTCACGATAGTGTCGGTGTCGATCGCGTTGATAATGCTCTGCTTGTAGGCGTCGGCGATCGGACATTCGTCCGCCACCAGGAAGAGCGTGCCGATCTGTACGCCCGCCGCGCCCAGCAGCAGCATGGCGGCCATCGACTTGCCGTCGGCGATACCGCCCGCCGCCAGCACCGGGATATCCACCGCCGCCAGCACCTGCGGCAGCAGCGCCAGCGTCGTCATCTCGCCGATGTGGCCGCCGGATTCCGTCCCCTCGGCCACCACGGCGTAAGCGCCGGCTTTGGCCGCTTTTTGCGCGGCTTTTACGTGCGGGATAACGGGTATCACCTTAACGCCCGCGTTAAGCAGCGCCGGCATAAAGGGCGTGGGGTCGCCAGCGCCCATCGTCACCACGGGGATCTTATTTTCCAGCACGATCTGCATTATCTTTTCGATCTCCGGGCTTTGCAGCATCAGGTTCACGCCGAACGGTTTATCCGTCAATGTCTTGGCCACGGCCACTTCGCGCGCCACGTCGGCCGCCGTCAAACCGCTGCTGCAGATGAGCCCCAGGCCGCCCGCGTTGCTGGACGCCGCAGCCATTTTGCCGGTGGTGATGTAGGCCATGCCGCCCTGAAATATCGGGTATTGCAGGCCGAGATCCCGGCACAAAACGCTGTTTATACTCATGCTTTTTCCTCCTGCTCCGGCCTTATTTGCTGCGGCCGGAGGCGTTTTCTTTTGTGATATATTCTATGCCGCCCATATAAGGCACCAGCACTTCGGGAATTTTTACGCTGCCGTCGGGCTGCTGGCAATCCTCCAGAATGGCGGCCACCGTGCGGCCCACCGCCAGGCCGGAGCCGTTCAGCGTGTGCACGTATTCCGGGCGGCTCTTGGCGTCGCGGCGGAAGCGGATATTGGCACGGCGCGCCTGATAATCCTCAAAATTGGAGCAGGACGAAATTTCGCGATACAGCCCCGCGCCCGCCATATAGACCTCGATGTCGTACGTCTTGGCGGAGCTGAAGCCCAGGTCGCCGCCGCAGAGCGTCACCACGTGATACGGCAGACCCAGCATTTGCAGCAGCACCTCGGCGTCGTGCGTCAAGCCCTCCAGCTCGTCGTAGCTGGTCTCCGGCGTGGTGAACTTCACCAGCTCCACCTTATTGAACTGATGCTGGCGGATAATGCCGCGGGTATCGCGCCCGGCCGCCCCGGCCTCGGCGCGGAAGCAGGCGGAATACGCGCAATGGTGGATCGGCAGCTGGCTGGCCTCCAAAATTTCATCGTCATAGAGGTTGGTCACCGGCACTTCCGCCGTGGGGATCAGATAATAATCCGTGCCCTCGACGTGGAACATATCCTCGGCGAACTTGGGCAGCTGGCCCGTGCCCGTCATCGCCTTGCTGTTCACCATGTAGGGCGGGAATATCTCCACGTAGGTCTTGGAGGTGTGGGTGTTCAGGAAGAAATTATAGACGGCGCGCTCCAGCCGGGCGCCCAGCCCGCGGTATACCGTGAATCTGGCGCCGGATATCTTGGCGGCGCGCTCAAAATCGAGGATCCCCAGGTTGGTGGCCACTTCCCAATGCGGTTTGGGGTCGGCGATCTGCGGCAGCTCGCCCCACTCGCGCATCACGGGGTTATCCGCGTCGGAATTGCCAAAAGGCACGGATTCGTGCGGGATATTCGGGATAGAGAGCAGCTCGGCCCGGATAGTCTCCTCCGCCGCCTTAACTTTCGCGTCCAGCGCGTCGATCTCGTCGCCCAGCGCCCGCATTTTCGCCATGATCTCGCTGGCGTCCTGCCCGGCCTTCTTCAGCGCGCCGACCTCTTTGGAGACGGCGTTTTTCTCGGCCTTCATCACCTCGACCGCGGCCAGAGATTCCTTGCGCGTGGCCTCCGCCTGCAAAAAGCGGGAGAGGTCGACCTCGATATTGCGTTTTTTCAGCTTCTCCACCACCAGCTCGGGGTTGGCGGCCACAAATTTTGCGTCCAGCATGATTTTTTCCTCCTTATTTATTGCTTGCTTTTATTTCGTGCAGCGCCGCGTCCCCGCCACGCTACATTCATATCGATTTTCAGCCTCGGCCGCATCATAGCAGCAGCAGGCGGCCCAGCTCGTTGACGGTATTGACGAAATATTCCGGCTGGGCGGTCTCTTTTAAGGCCGCGCCGCCGACGCCCCAGCCGACGCCGATGGTGTGCATGCCCGCCGCCTTGCCGCAGGCGATATCCACCGCCGCGTCGCCGATGAAAGCGGCTTCTTCCGGCCGCAGGCCGAGCTTCTCCAGCGCCAGCAGGGCCGGCTCGGCGTCCGGCTTGTGCTTATCGCTGGCCTCCACCCCCAAAATGGCGGTGAAATAGCTCTGTATCCCCAATATCTCGGCCGACCAGTCCGCGCCCCATTGCAGGCGCGAGGTGACGATGGCCAGCCCCACGCCGGCCTCCTGCAGCTTGGCCAGCAGCGAGACGACGCCGGGGAACGGCTTGATCATTTTCGGCAGATAGACCGTATTATACTCGCGGAACGTCTCGATATATTCTTCCACGCGGCCGGGCGCAAAGTATGCCCCCGTCTCGTACAGCGGCCGGCCGATGAAGCGGACGACCTCCGCCGGATTCCACGGCAGGCCCATTTTGGCGTGCGTGGATTCCGAGCTTTTCATTATCATCGGCACGCTGTCGGAGAGTGTGCCGTCCAGATCAAATAACAGTCCGGCAAATTTCGGCATATTTTCGGCTCCTTTTGGCAGAATTTGCTTAAAACGTCACGCCCGGCAGCAGCAGGTCGATCAGGCGTTCCAGCTCCTCGTCGCTGTAATATTCCAGCGTGATGCGGCCATGGCGGCGGGAAAGCTGCTTGACGCTGACCTTGGTTTGCAGACGCTCGCGCAGCTTTTCGCCCACGGCGGCCAAAAGCAGGTCGCCGGCCGGCGCGTCTGGTTTGGGCGAGGCGGGCTTTGCAACTGCCGGGCCGGCGGCCCGGTGCAGCGCCGCCGGGTTCTTCGCCAGCTCCTCCGTCTGGCGGACGGAAAGCCCCTTCTCTTTGGCGTAGGCGGCCAAAAGCTGCTGATCCGCCTTATCCTCCAGCATAAGCAGGGCGCGGCCGTGGCCGGCCGTCAGCCCGCCCTTGGCGATCAGCGCCTGTATATCGGAAGGCAGGCCCAGCAGGCGCAGCGTATTCGCCACGTAGACGCGGGATTTGCCGAGCCGCGCGGCCAGGGCCGCCTGCGTGTAGCCGTGTTCGTCCAGCAGCTCGCGATAGGCGGCCGCCTCCTCCAGCGGGTTCAGCTCCTGCCGCTGGATATTTTCGATCAGCGCGATCTCCAGCGTCGTCTTATCCTCAAGCTCCTTTACAATGGCCGGGATCGTTTTCAGCTCGGCCAGCTTGGCCGCCCGAAAGCGCCGCTCGCCCGCCACGATCTCGTATTTGCCGGGCTTGCCCGCCGGACGCACCAAGATCGGCTGCAGCACGCCCTGCTCGCGGATACTGGCCGCCAGCTCGTTGAGCTTGCCCTGATCGAAGCTGCGGCGCGGCTGGCCGGGGTTCACCGCGATATCCGCCAGAGGCAGCTGCAACACGCGCTCCCCCGCTGCCTCACGCGCCTGCTCCAGAGGGTTCGGCATATTGCCGAACAGCGCGTCCAGACCGTTGCCCAGTCCTTTTTTTACCATTTGCCCGTCCTCCTGCATATATATGCTAATTTTAAGTATAATTTCTCACTTTGTCCGCTCGATGACCTGCTCGGCCAAGATGCGGTACGTCTCCGCGCCCTTGCTTTTGCGGTCATAATAGCTGATCGGCATACCGTGGCTCGGCGCTTCGGAAAGGCGGACGTTTCTTGGTATCACCACGCTGAAAACGAGGTCGCCGAAATGCTGTTTCACCTGGTCTACGACCTGCGCGGAAAGGTTCACCCGCGCGTCGTACATCGTGAGCAAAACGCCCAATATCATCAAATGCGGGTTCATGCCCTGGCGCACCTTCATGAACGTGGCAAAGAGCTGCTGCAGCCCCTCCAGCGCGTAATACTCCGCCTGCACGGGTATAATTATACTGTCGGCGGCGGTCAACGCGTTCAGCGTCAAAAGGCCCAGCGAAGGCGGGCAGTCGATCAGCAGATAATCGAACACCGGCACGACGTATTGCAGCCCCAAAAGCAGCCGGCGCTCCCGCTCCTCCAGCAGGGCCAGCTCCAGCTCCGCGCCCGCCAGATCGATATCCGCCGGCAGCACGTAAAGCTCGCCAAAGGGCGTGGGCAGAATGATATCCTCCGCCCGGTCGTCGCCCAGCAGCAGCTGATAAATGCTGCTTTTAAGCTCCCGCCGGTTGATGCCAAGGCCGCTGGTCGCGTTGCCCTGCGGGTCAAGGTCCACCACCAGCACCTTTTTGCCGGTCCGCGCCAGCGCGTCCGCCAGATTGATGACCGTTGTGGTCTTCGCCACGCCGCCCTTTTGATTGGTCACGGCAATGATCTGCCCCATAATATCCCCTCGCTTTTGCCCGGGCCGCGCTTAAAACGGGCTTTTCTTGATCGCGGCGCTGCGCCGGGGCAGAGAGCTCCGGCAAGGCACCACCTTTTTGATGATGATGATAGAACGCTCTTCGCCCGTAGGCAGCGTGTACGTCTGCACCTCTTCAAAGCGGCCGCCCATCTGGAAGATCGCGTTATCGGCGGCGTCCAGCTCCTCCTGATAATTCGCGCCCTTCATCGCGAGGAACAGGCCGCCCATTTTGACCATGCCCAGGCAATATTCCGCCAGCACGTTCAGCGGCGCCACGGCCCGCGCCGTCACGAACTCGAATTTCTCGCGGTACAGCGCCAGATGCGCCGCCTCTTCCGCCCGATAGCGGCTGACCGAAATGTTGTTGATGTTCAGATTCTTGCAGGCGAAGCGCACGAATTCATACCGCTTGTTCTGCGCGTCCACCGCCGCGAAATAATTATACGGCAGCACGACGGCGAGCGGTATGGTGGGCAGGCCCGCGCCCGTGCCGACGTCTAACAGGCGTTTTTTGCGGCTGGGCGCCAAAAACTGCGTCAGCATCAGGCTGTCGACGATGTGCTTGATCGCGAACTCCTTCGCGTCGGTAATCGCCGTGAGGTTAACGTGGGCGTTGCTGCGGACGACCATTTCATAATAGTCCGTCAGTATCTCCACCATTTCCTCGTCCAGCCGCACGCCCGTCATCGGGGCGTGCTTTTGCAGCGTTTCGGCGAAAACTTCACGCTCCACCGGCACGCCGTCCGCCGTTTCGGCGTTAAACTGCTCCGCCGGGTTGTATTCGCCGTAGGTGAATTTTTTCTGCTGGTCTTCCGCCGGTTTCTTCTTCAAAAAATCAAACATATTGCTCCTATCCGCTGTTGCCAGCTCAAATGTTTCACGTGAAACAATTTGATCGTTCGCCGCCTGTATTATTTAGCCTTATTTATTCTCTGCCGGCGCAGGTTTTTCCTGCTTTTGCCGCAGCCAAATCAGCAAAACCGCGATGTCCGCGGGGGATACGCCGGTTATGCGCCCGGCCTGCCCCAAATTATCGGGCCGCACGGCGGCGAGCTTCTGCCGCGCCTCCAGACTCAACCCCTCGATGTGCAGATAATCGGCGTCTTCCGGCAGGCGTTTGTCCTCCAGCTGCTTAAAACGCTGCACCTGCGTCTGCTGCTTGGCGATATAGCCGGCGTATTTAGCCTCGATATCCAGCTGTTCGGCCACCTCGGGCGGCGCGGGGGCGCGCCCCAGCAGCCCGCACACGTCCTCATACGTGATACCGGGGCGGCGCAACAGCTCCCAGGCGCGGATACCACCGGAAAGCTGCGGCATTTGCCGCGCCGCCAGCAGCTCCGCCAGGCCCGGCGCGTCTTCATGCAGCGTTTCGGCCTGCAAAACGGCCTTTTCCGCCGCCACTTTGCTCATTTTGTCCCACAGGCGCGCGCCGGCCGCCTCGTCTACCAGCCCCAGCCGCCGCGCTTTTTCCGTCAGCCGCTGGTCGGCGTTGTCGTTTCGCAGCAGCAGCCGGTATTCGGCCAGCGAAGTGAACATACGGTACGGCTCGGTCACGCCTTTCGTCACCAGATCGTCGATCAAAACGCCCAGGTACGCCTCGTCGCGCGATAGCAGCAGCGGCGGCCGCCCCAAAAGGGAGAGCGCCGCGTTCGCCCCGGCGTATAAGCCCTGACCCGCGGCCTCCTCATAGCCGGAAGTGCCGTTGATCTGCCCGGCGGTATAAAGCCCGGGGACAGTTTTTGCCTCCAGCGTGCGCTTCAGCTGCGTGGGATAAACAAAATCGTATTCGATCGCGTAGGCGGGGCGGATTATTTTGACGTTTTCCAGCCCGGGTATCGTGCGCAGAAATGCATATTGCACGTCCTCCGGCAGGCTGGTGGACATACCCTGCACGTAATATTCGTTGGTGTCCAGCCCCTCCGGCTCCAAAAACAGCTGGTGGTGCGGGTTGTTGGGGAAGCGACGCAGCTTGTCTTCGATCGAGGGGCAATAGCGCGGCCCCACACCCTTGATCAGCCCGGCGTAGAGCGGGCAGCGGTCCATGTTATCCAGTATCGCCTTGTGCGTAGCCGCGTTGGTGTAGGTGAGCCAGCAGCTGACGCTGGGACGCTCCACCTTGGGCGGCTCGAAGGAAAAATGCAGCCCGCTGGGGTCGCCCTTTTGTTCGCTCATACGGGAAAAGTCCAGCGTATCGCGGTCAACGCGGGCGGGCGTGCCGGTCTTGAAGCGGCCAAGTTCCAGCCCCAGCGCCCGCAGACTGTCCGAAAGATACGCGGCCGGGGGATAGCCCGCCGGGCCGGAGGGGTAGGCGCAGCTGCCCATGATGACGCTGCCTTTCAGATACGTGCCGCTGGTCAGCACCAGCCGCCGGCAACGGTAGACCGCCCCCGTGCGCAGGCGCACCCCGGCCACCGCGCCGCCCTCGGTGACGATATCGGTGACCTCGCCCTGCTTGATATCCAACCCCGGCTGAGCCTGCAAACAGGCCAGCATGGCGCGCTGATAGGC
>CANQSW010000045.1 GCA_947626615.1 uncultured Peptococcaceae bacterium
AAGTCTCCGCCAGATGCGGCACCCATTCCTGCTCGTATTTGACGAATTCCTTGACGTAATAAACGTAATCGTCCTCCGGGATCGGCGGTATGCACAGACGCGCGTTGGAATTGTTGTGGCGTTTGGCGTTCATATAGGGGCGGAACAGCACGATCTTGCCGTCGGCGTGGCGGTAGGCCTTCATGCCCTCGAACGTCTCCTGCGCGTAATGGAACACCATCATGGTGGGCTCCATCGGGATCGGGCCGTATGGTACGATGGAAGGATCGTGCCAGCCGATGCCCTCGGTGTAATCCATCACGAACATATGGTCGGTGAAATAGCGGCCGAAGCCCAGATTATGCTCGTCCGGCTTGGCCTGCGGCTGCGGGTTCGGTACAATTTTGATCTCCTGCATAAAACATCTCTCCTGTCCTAAAAAATTATATAAAAATTTATAAATTTGGCTTTATAAAGTTTTTAACGCTTTTTACACGTCGGCTAGCTCCGGCATACCGTCGTAAAGGCCGGCCTCGGCGGCGGCCTCCGGCTCGGGCAGCTCCGGCAGCTCGCTCAGCGATTTAAGCCCGAAGGCGGCCAGAAATTCGCGCGTCGTGCCGTATAATATGGGGCGGCCCGGCCCTTCCAGGCGGCCCACCTCTTTGATCAGCGATCTTTCCAGCAGCTTGCCCAGCACCGTGTCGGACTTCACCTGCCGGATATTGTCTATCTCCAGCCTCGTCACCGGCTGGTGATAGGCCACGATAGCCAAAGTCTCCAGCGCGGCCTTGGAAAGCTGCTGACTGCGCGGATTATAGAGCTTTTCGATATAAGGCGCCAGGTCGGGGTCGGTCAGAAACTGCCAGCCGCCCGCTATCTCGGTGAGGCGGAAGCCGCAGCCCGCAAAATCGCGCCCGATCTCCGCCAGAGCCTCGGCAACAGCCGCCTTATCCGCGCCCGTCACCTCGGCCAGACGACCGAGCGGCAGCGGTTCCCACGCCACGAACAGCAGCGCCTCCAGCAGAGCGCGCAGCCGGGTTTTTTCAGCGCCCACGCGCCTGACCCCCTTTATCTAAACAATATGCCTAGTTTAGCCGGCCGAAGCCAGCTCCTCTCCCGCGGCCAGATCGCCGGGGATAATGTAGATCGCGGCGTCCGGCCCGTCCTGCCGCACCTTTACGGCCGAGACCTTGGCCAGCTCCAGCAGAGCCAGAAAGCCCACGATGACTTGCAGACGGCCGCAGGATACGTCGAAAAGGTCGGCGAACACGATACCGTCCGGCCGCCCGGACAGGCGCTCCAGCAGACGGCCGGCCATCATGCCGACGCTGACGCTGCCGCGGCGTATCGTCCGCACCTGTTCCGCCGCCTTAGCCCGCTGCCACACCGGGCGGAGGGCCTCCGTCAGGTCGGCCAGAGTTTTGCCGGCCAGCGGGTTCTGCTCGGCGAACAGATGCTCGTACATGGCGATATCGTTGGGGCGGGAAAACTTCTGCTGCTGCGCCTGATAAAACTGCTCCAGCTCGCCCGCCGCCTCTTTAATGCGCTTATATTCCAACAGGTCGCGCACCAGCTTTAAGCGCGGGTCGTAATCCTCCTCGTCCTCCGCCAGCTCCGGCGGCGGCTTCGGTAGCAGCATACGCGCCTTGATCGCAAGAAGCGTGGCCGCCATGACCAGAAATTCGCTGGCGATCTCCAGATCCATAGCCTCCATTTGCGCCAGATAATCCAAATATTGCGCGGTTATCTCGGCGATAGGGATATCGTAGATATCGACCTCGTTTTTCTGGATCAAATGCAGCAGCAAATCAAAAGGCCCGTCAAAAGCGGGCAGGTGGATAGCGTAAGCCATTTTACATACCCATTGCGTCGCGGGCCATAGCTATGGTCTCGGCGGCTTTTTTGCTGGCGCGGGCTTGTCCGTCGGCCAGGATATCGTCCACCAGATGCGGGTTGGCGGCGAAATGCTCGCGCTTTTCCCGTATAGGCTCCATATACTCGTTCAGCTTGGCCATGAGGCGCTTTTTGCAGGCCACGCAGCCGATCGTGCCGGCCTTGCAGCAGCACTCGATCTCCGGCTGCTCCTGCGGGTTGTAGAATTTATGGTAGGCGTAGACGTTGCAGATCTCCGGGTGGCCGGGGTCGTCCTTGCGGATACGAGCCGGGTCGGTGATCATCTGGCTGACGCGCTGTTTGATCTCCGCCTGGTCCGCGCCCAGCGTGATGTAGTTATCGTAGCTCTTGCTCATCTTGCGGCCGTCCAGACCTGGCAGCAGCTTGATCTTCGCCAGCAGAGCCTGCGGCTCGGGGAACACCTCGCGCTGGTACAGATGATTGAAGCGCCGGGCCAGCTCGCGGCAAAATTCGATGTGCGGCACCTGATCCTCGCCCACCGGCACGCCGAAAGCACGATAAAGCAAAATATCCGCCGCCATCAGCAGAGGATAACCCAGAAAGCCGTAGGTGGTAATATCCTTGCCGCTTTTGGCAAACTGCTCCACCTGGGCTTTGTAGGTGGGAACGCGCTCCAGCCAGCCAAGCGGCGTCAGCATGGAGAATATCAGGTGCATCTCCGCATGCTCGCGCACCTGCGACTGCACAAAAACGGCGGATTTTTCCGGGTCTATGCCGGCAGCCAGCCAGTCCAGCGCGAGATCGCGGATATTCTGCTTGATCTCGGCGCTTTTATCGAAGCCCGTGGTCAGCGCGTGATAGTCGGCGATGAAAAAATACGCCTCATATTCGTTTTGCAGCCTGGCCCAGTTCTCCAGCACGCTGTAATGGCCCAGGTGCAGCCGCCCGGTGGGGCGCATACCGCTTAAAACAGTTTTGTTTTCACTCAATATTATCAGCTCTTTCGCAGCAATATCGTCCGTCTTTTAGAATACGATCATATTGATCAGATAATACACCCAGTCTACCACCGGCTGCATGAATTTGTTGACGTAGCCCGTGGTGGCGAATACGACCAGCAGCAGCGTGAACAGCTGCGTGTTGCCGTAGAGAGTGTCGGCCCATTCGTCCGGGATTATCAGCGCGATGATCTTCGAGCCGTCCAGCGGCGGTATCGGCAGGATATTGAACGCGGCAAAACAGATATTATACACCATCAGCATATAAATGAAGGTGTAAAAATACGGGTTGCCGGGGATCGCCCCGCCGGAAATATATTTTATCCCGAAAGCGCAGAGAATAGCCAGCAGCAGGTTGGAAAGCGGCCCGGCCACGGCCACTATCGCCATGCCGATCTTGTGCGGCACGCGGAAATTGTTGGGGTTTACCTGCACCGGCTTGGCCCAGCCGAATTTGAACAGAAACAGCATCAGCGTCCCGATAACGTCCATATGCTTCAGCGGGTTCGGCGAAAGCCTGCCCTGCAGGCGCGGCGTATCGTCGCCCAGAGCCGTGGCCGCCAGGCCGTGGCAGAACTCGTGGAACGTGAGGGCTATCAGCAGCGCGGGAACGGAGAACGCCACCTCCAGCCAGTTGATATTGCCTAAGAATTGTGAAATGGTGTTATACATAAAAATAACCTCGCCGCGTTTTAATTATAACTGAAAGTTTATTCTACCTCTTTGGGCGTTTTTCCTTTATTTCGGCGCTAATTTTCGGCAGGATTTTGCTAAGATTTTCCGCCCGGCTATACTTATGCCGCCAAACGGCCGAAAATAACGCCGCTTTTTAGCATAGAATACCGGCTCGCGGCAAAAAAATCTGGCGGTTTTGTAGCGGCCCGTGTTATAATGCAGATATAGCTTATACCGGCGCGCCCGGCAGGGCGCTCTGCCGACAGGAGGGAAAACTATGAGCAAGGTATTACTTATCAACGGCAGCCCCAACGAACACGGCTGCACCGCAAGGGCTCTGCTGGAGGTGGCGGGCGCGCTGGCGCAAAACGGCGTAGAAAGCGAAACTCTCTGGCTGGGCACGCAGCCCATGCAGGATTGTATCGCCTGTTTTTTCTGCCAGAAAAACGGCAGATGCGTTTTTGACGATCTGGTGAACGCTACGGCGGCGCGGCTGGACGAATTCGACGCTATCGTGGCCGGCTCCCCGGTATATTACGGCGGGCCGACAGGCCGCCTGACCTCTTTTTTGGACCGTTTGTTTTTCAGCACGGACAAAAACAAGCTGGCCGGGAAATTGGCGGCGTCGGTGGTATCCTGCCGACGGGGCGGCGCAACGGCGGCCTTTGAACGCCTGAACCAGTTTTTCCTGATGTCGAATATGCACGTCGTCGCTTCGCAATACTGGAATCAGGTGCACGGCCATTCGCCGGAAGAAGTGCAAAAAGACGCCGAGGGGCTGCAGACCATGCGGACGCTCGGCCAAAACATCGCCTATCTCTTAAAGGCACAGGAGGCCGCCCGGGCGGCCGGCCTCGACCGGCCGGTCTACGAGGAGCAGGTCTTCACCAACTTTATCAGATGATCTTTGCGGCAAAAAAGAGAGGCTTTTCGCACGGAAAGCCCCTCTTTTATTTTGCGCCGGCGTCTTTTACGCCTTTTCGTATTTCGGTTGCCAGGAGACATAGCCCGCCAGCTGCACCAGAACGGAAAAATGCGCCCGGGCGAAGCCGGACGCATTCTTCCTTGGGAATTATTGGGATAGATCAGTAGAAAGATTCAAATTTATTCAGCGGCCCTGCCAGAAGGCTTTCAGCCGGGCCAGGGCCTGCTTTTCCAGACGGGATATCTGCACCTGCGAGACGCCCAGCCGGGCCGCTATCGCCGCCTGCGTTTCCTCGCGGAAATAGCGCGCCTCCATGATATAGCGCAAACGTTGCGGCAGCGCGGCAAAGGCTTCCTGCAGTGCCAGCCGCCGCACCCAGTTTTCCTCGGTATCGCCGCCGGGGAGCAGACTTTCCAGAGATACCCCCTCGCCGTCCTCTTTGGCCGTTACAACGGGAGCGGAAAGCGATACTGGGCGCTGCGCCGCCGACAATGCCTCTGCCACCTCGCCTTCCGGCATAGCCAGATATGCCGCCAGTTCTGATAATGTGGCCTCGCGGCCCAGCTCGTGCAGCAGCGTCTGCCCGGCCGCGCCTATTTTGGCCAGCTTTTCTTTATAAGAACGGCTGACGTGCAGCAGCCCGTCGTCGCGGAGCGCCCGCTTTAGCTCGCCCATGATCAGCGGCACGGCGTAGGTGGAAAATCTGTTGTTATATTCCGGGCGAAAATTGTCGATGGCCTTCAAAAGGCCGATCGCGCCGACCTGGCAGAGATCCTCCCACTCCAGGCCGCGCCCCTGATAGCGCCGGGCCAGCCAGAACACCAACGGCATATGCCCGGCCAGCAGCTCTTCTCTGGCCTGCCGGTCGCCGGCGGCAACTCTTTGCCACAAAGCCGCGTCATAAGCGCCGGCCGCCGCATTTTTGGCCGGCATGGCTCAAAGCTGCTCCGCGCGGGGAGCGGCCTCCTCCGGCTGCGGCAGCAGACGCACCAGGCTCACCAGAGTTCCCCGGCCGGGGGCAGATCTGATATCCAGCTCGTCCATGAAGGACTCCATAAACGCAAAGCCCAGCCCCAAATGCTCCTGGCCGGTGGTAAAATCCGGTTCCCTAGCTTTGGCGATATCCGCAATACCCACGCCCTCGTCCGCCACCTGCACCAGCAGAGCGAATTGATACTGCCTAACGCTTAACGTGACCAGCCGCGTGGGGTCTTCGGCATAGCCGTGGATCACGGCGTTGGAGACGGCCTCGGAAACGGCGACTTTTATCTCCTCCAGCACGGCCACCGTGATATCCCAGTTGGCCTCCGGGCGGGCGGCGATCAGCGCGGCCACCAGCGAGCGGGCCAGCGCCACGTTCTCCGCGCGGGCGGCGAACTTTAGTTCGGCGAAATTAAGCTCCGCACCGAAGGCTGCCTTGCCGGCGATCTCAGCCTGAAAATTCAACATTTTTCCACACCTCCCGCCACGTTCTGTTCCGGCGGCTCGATCTCCATCAGCTTGGCAAAGCCGGAAAGCTCCAGAATTTTATAGACCTGACGGTTGGCGCCGACTATCCTAACGCGGCCGCCGCGGCTGACCACCTTTTTGTAGCGCCCCAGCACCACGCCGAGGCCGGAGCTGTCGACGAAGCTGACCTCGGAAAAATCGAACGTAAGATTGCGGGCCAGACTGGCCGCCAGCTCGCGGTCCAGCGCGCTGCGCCAAAGCGGCGCCACTCGCATATCCACCTCGCCGCTGATAGCCGCCCAGACGGTGTTGTTATGTATCTGAAAGCTAAAGCTCATAAATTCGCCTCCCAGCGCCCGGGCTGCCCCGGCCCTGGCTCTTACCTTCGGCATAAAAAATTCTCCGCAGGGCGTTCGCTGTCCTGCGGAGAATTTGCACTAAGAATGTTTTGTTTTGGCTGATTTTGGCCGAATTTGGCTTATTTTGACGCTTTTTGGCGGTTCTGTTCTTCCTTGCCGAGAACGATCTCCTGCAGCACGGCGTTCACCGGCGTGGCGACGCCGGATTCCTTGCCGTAGGCGACTACGATGCCGCCGAAGGAAGCGATCTCGGTCTGCCGGCCGGCCTTGATGTCCTGGTGCATACTCGTCTGGGCTGTGCGCGGGAACTCCGCCATAAATTTTTCGGTAGCTTCGCGGTCGGCCTCGGTGAGATCGACGCCGCGGGCCTTGGCCAGCTCCACCACCTCCTGCATGGCGGCGGAGGTAAGACGGAAATAGTTCGGTACGGTGGTACATTCGTAGATGAAGCAATCCACCGCCGCCGTCACCTGATTATAGCCCACGTTCAGCATCCACTTCTTCCAGCAGGCGCGCTCCATATCCGCCGGTATCTCCTGCGGTATCGGCGTTTTATCCAGCGCCTGCTTGACCAGCAGCACCTCCGGCCGGTACGGCTCGGCGTTCCGCTCCCAGCCGTATTGCAGCACGCCGCGCGTCGTAAAATCCACCGCGTGGCCGGTGCGCCGGGCGTCGATACCCATGGCGATGCCGAACATCACCTTAGCCTGCGTGAAAGCAGCCCGAAGCATAGGCGTGGCGCTGATACCGTTCAAAAGCGGCACGATGACCGTGCCCTCGCCCACGAACGGCGCCATATCCTTGATCGCGCTCTCCAGCCCGTAATTTTTGACGCAGACGAAGATCAGCTCCGCCGGGCGGGCGTCTGGGCCGGGCTGCTCCACCCGCGCCGGGAATTTTTCACCGTTTACCACTAACCCCTCGCGGCTCAGGCGTTCCGCCCGCTCTCCCGCCGCGATCACAAAGAAATCCTCCGGCCAGGCGGTGTAAAGATCCGACCCAAAGACCGAACCGACCGCGCCCGCGCCGATCATACCGATACGCATAACGCACCTCTCTTTCGTTGCTCTTATTGCCGTTTGTTATTCTATCTCCAACACCGCCATGAACGCCTCCTGCGGTATCGTGACCGAACCCACCTGCTTCATGCGCTTCTTGCCGGCCTTCTGCTTTTCCAGCAACTTACGCTTGCGCGTCACGTCGCCGCCGTAGCATTTGGCCAAAACGTCTTTACGCAGGGCTTTTATCGTCTCGCGCGCAATGACCTTGCTGCCGATCGAGGCCTGAATGGGAATCTCGAACAGCTGGCGCGGTATCAGCCGGCGCAACTTGTCCGTCAGCGCCCGGCCGCGATAATACGCCTTATCCTTGTGGACGATGCAGGAAAGCGCGTCCACTACCTCGTTGTTCACCATGATGTCCAGCTTCACCAGATCGGAGGCCTTATAGCCCGTCAGCTCGTAATCCAGCGAGGCGTAGCCCTTGGTCATGCTCTTTAACTTGTCGAAAAAATCGAAAATTATCTCGGAAAGCGGCAGATCGTAGATCAGCATGACGCGGGTGGGCGTGATGTATTCCATGTTGATAAAACTGCCGCGCTTCTCCTGCCCCAGCTCCATTACGTTGCCCACGAAGTCTTTCGGCACCATGATCGTCGCCTTGACGTAGGGCTCTTCGATGGCGGCCACCTCGCCGGAGGGCGGCAGATCCGTGGGGTTGTCTATCTCCAGCACCTCGCCGCGCACCGTGGTGACGCGGTAATTGACGCTGGGCGCGGTGGTGATGAGCTCCAGCGCGTATTCGCGCTCCAGCCGCTCTTTGATGATCTCCATATGCAAAAGGCCAAGAAACCCGCAGCGGAAGCCGAAGCCCAGCGCCGCCGAGCTTTCCGGCTCATAGCTGAGCGAGGCATCATTCAGATGCAGCTTTTCCAGCGCGTCTTTCAGCTCGGCATATTTTGAGGTATCGACGGGATAAAGCCCGCAGAATACCATGGAAACAGCCGGGCGGTAACCGGGCAGCGGCAGCGGCGCGGGGTCGTCCGCGTTGGTGATAGTATCGCCCACGCGGGTGTCGCGCACGTTTTTGATACTGGCCGAAAGAAAACCGACGTCGCCGGCGGCCAGGCTATCCACCAGCTGCACGTTGGGGTTCAGCACGCCGACTTCGACCACTTCGAACTCCTTGCCCGTGTTCATCATGCGCAAACGCATACCGCGCTTGATCTCGCCGTCCATAACGCGGAAATACGGCAGCACGCCCTTGTAGGCGTCGAAATGGCTGTCGAAGATGAGCGCGGCCAAGGGGGCGCTCCTATCGCCGCCGGGGGCTGGTATGCGCTGCACGATAGCCTCCAGCACCTCCGACACGCCGAGGCCGGTTTTGGCGGAGATCAGCAGAGCGTCGTCGGCCGGCAGACCGATAACGTCTTCTATCTCGCGTTTCACGCCCTCCGGGTCGGCGTTGGGCAGGTCTATTTTGTTGATGACGGGGATTATCTCCAGATTATTTTCCAGCGCCAGATAGACGTTGGCCAGCGTCTGCGCCTCGATGCCCTGCGCCGCGTCCACCACCAGCAGCGCGCCCTCGCAGGCCGCCAGCGACCGGCTGACCTCGTAATTGAAATCGACGTGGCCGGGGGTATCGATGAGGTTCAGCTCATACGTTTCGCCGTCTTTGGCTTTATAGTTGACGCGCACGGCTTTCAGCTTGATCGTGATGCCGCGCTCGCGCTCCAGCTCCATATCGTCCAGCACCTGCGCTTCCATTTCGCGGCTGGAGAGCGCGCCGGTGTATTCCAGCAGGCGGTCGGCCAGCGTGGATTTGCCGTGGTCGATGTGGGCGATGATACAAAAATTCCTCACTTTGTCTTGTGCTGCTGCCAAATCGTGTTTCCTCCCAAACTGCGGTATACACTAAAATTTAAGCGGCCGGGCTGCGCCTGCGCCCGAACTTCCGCCGGATTATCCGCATGATCTGCTCGGCCTCCGGCATCTTCAGCAGCAGAGAGAGCGCCGCGAAAATTGCCGCGCCAAGGCCGATCGTCAGTATTATCTCAAAAAGCTGCGCCAGCTTGCTGCCAAGCGGCAAAAGACCCTCCAGCACGGAATTCAAACCCCAGACCGCGCCGCCCATTATGGCGGAAATGCCGGTCGTCTGTACGATAGAGCGCAGCAGAGCCAGGCTGCCGATATCCCCGACCTTCAGGTTCAACAGCACGATCAGCACCACCATGTTGAAGATACCGGCCACGGAATAAGCCAGCGCCAGCCCGCCCTGCGCCATATAACGCACCAGTATGATCGAAAGCGCCACGTTCACCACGATAGATAGCACCGCCACCGCCACCGGCGTTTTGGTGTTCTTCAGCGCGTAGAAGGCGCGGGAGAGCGTGTGAATGGCGGCGTAACCGAACACGCCGATAGTATAAAACACCAGCGCGTAGGCCGTCTGATTCGTGTCCTCGGCCGTGAAAGCGCCGCGGCTGAACTCATACATAAAGCGGATTATCGGCTTGGAGAGCGCGGCCAGCCCGAAGGAGGCCGGAATAGTTACGAACATCACAGTGCGCAGCCCCATGACCACGGTGCGCTTGAACTCGTCCAACTCGAATTTGGCGGCAAGCTCCGTCATCGTGGGGAAAAACGCGATACCCACCGTTATGCCGAACAGGGTTATCGGCAGCTGCATCAGCCGCTGCGCCGCCCGCATCCGGGAGATGCTGGGAGAGGCGGCGGTGGTGGGCGTGGCCCACGGCAAGATG
>CANQSW010000046.1 GCA_947626615.1 uncultured Peptococcaceae bacterium
TGGCCGCCGGAGCGGCGGCAGCGGCGGGCGCGGCCGGTTTGGCGGCGGCGGGCGGCTGCGGCAGCGGCGGCTTTTCGGCATAACGCGAAATATCCGCCGCCGAATCGTTATCGGCCAGCAGATCCTGCGGTATGCCGGCCGGGTCGTAGACCGCCGTGGCAAACTCGCGCGTCAGGTGCAGGCAGCCCTTGGGGCAGGCCTCCACGCAAAGGCCGCAGAACAGGCAATATTGCCGCTCCACCACAAACTCGGTGCAGATCTTTTTGCCAGCCTCGTCTTTATCGAATTTTTGGCGTATCACCCGGTTCGGGCAGGCCATGGCGCACAGCCCGCAGCTGATGCATTTGGCCTTTTCCAGCGCGAAGGTGTTGCCCCGCCAGCGCTCCGGCAGACGCGGCATTTCCTCCGGGTATTTTTCCGTGAGGCGGCGGCTGACGGCCTGTTTGCCCGTCTGCGCCAAGCCTTTTATGATACCTTTACCAAACATTCGGCCACTTCCTTTTATGTTAAAACGCAGTTACGCGAGGATATACACGCAAACGCCCGTCACCAGCAGATTAGCCAGCATCAGGGGGACGAGTATCTTCCAGCAGAATCTCAGCACATGGTCGGCCCGGATACGCGGCAGCGTCCAGCGCACCCAGACGAATATGCTCATAATAACGAAGGTCTTTAAGATGAACCAGAGCCAGCCGGGCAAAAACGGCCCGGTGAAGCCGCCCAGAAACAGCGTGACCGCCAGGCCGGAGGCCACGAACATATTGCAGTATTCCGCCAGATAAAAGAGCGCGTAGCGCATACCGGAATATTCGGTGAACACGCCGGCCGTCAGCTCGCTTTCGCCTTCGGGCAGGTCGAACGGCGCGCGGTTACATTCTGCCAGCGCCGAGATCAGATAGACCACGAACGCCACCGGCTGCGCCAGTATCAGCCAGACGTGCTCCGTCTGATAATCGATGATATGATTCAAGTTGAACGTGCCGGCCACCAACACCACGCTCAAAAGAGCCAGCGCCTGCGGCACTTCGTAGCTTATCGCCTGGTTGACCACGCGCAGCGCGCCCATCATCGCGTATTTATTGTTGGAGGCATAACCGGCGCAAAGCACGGGCAGAGAAGAGAGCGTCGTCACCGCGATCATATAGACCACGCCAAGCTCCAGCGGCAGCGCCGTCATACCCTCGCCAAAGGGCATGGCCGCCAGCGCCAGCATCGGCGGCACAAAGGCCAGCAGCGCCGCCAGCAGATGCACGGCCTTATCCGCGCCATCGGGCACGATATCCTCTTTCATCACCAACTTGATAGCGTCGCCGATCGTTTGCAGCCAGCCGTTCGGGCCAAGACGGTTCGGCCCGGGGCGGCGCTGGATATAGCCCGCCAACTTGCGCTCCCAAACGACGTAAAAGAGGGCGCACAGCACGCAGACGATCACGATAGCCAGCCAATAGACCGCCACCATCGCGATATCCACCAGAACGTCCGGCAGGTGCAGCAGGCCGAACAGCCAGGCAAATACCGCCCGGCACAGCCCCGCGATATTAACAAATATATTGTTAATAAATTCCATGTTTTGTCCCTCTTTAATATTTTATGATGACCGCCGCGGTCAGTAGAAAAGCCAAATGTGCTTGCGGTTCGCCGCAACCAATTACCCATTCGGGCAACCGTCGCCTGCGGCTCGGTCTCTTTGGATAGCCCCGCAAGATTTGGGCGCGTACGGCTGCGCAGCGCAGGAGGCGTACTTTACGTACGCCGACTAAGCTAAGCAGGCAACAAGCCCAAAGATAATATGTATACCGTAACCTGTCAGAAGTCCAAATGTGCTTGCGGTTCGCCGCAACCAATCGACCATCGCCTGCGGCTCGGTCTCTTGGCCGGCTATCGCATGGGGGCTATTAGCCAATCGAACTTCGCCTGCGGCTCGTTCTCTTGGATAGCCCCGCAAGATTTGGGCGCGTACGGCTGCGCAGCGCAGGAGGCGTACTCATAGTACGCCGACTAAGCTAAGCAGACAACAAGCCCAAAGATGGCGTGCTATGGTCGCTTCTGGCTGATTAGCCGTCGATTTCGCCAAGAACTATATCAAAGCTCGCAATGATCGCGATAAGGTCCGCCACCTTATGACCCGGCATTAGTTCGCTGAAGATCGCGATGTTATCGAAAGACGGGCGGCGGAAATGCACCCGCCAGGGGTTCGTGCTTTTGCCGTCGGAGGCCACCAGGCAGCCCATGATGCCCTTGGGGTTCTCCGTCTGGGCGTAGACCTCGCCCGCCGGGGGGCGCAGCATTTTCGGCACCGGGCCCATGATCTTGCCGGGCTCGGTCTCCTTTAAGGCCGCGTGTATCTCATGTATCAGCCGCAGTATCTCGTCGACCTCCTGCATACGCTGCACATAGCGCGCGTGGCAGTCGCCCGCCGTCTGCACCGGCACGTTCACCTTAAAGCGGTCGTATAGGCAATAGGGCGCGTCCCGCCGCAGGTCATAATCGACGCCGGAGGCGCGGAGGTTCGGGCCGGAAAGCCCGTACGCCTTGGCCCGTGCGGCCGATATCACGCCGACGCCGCTGGTGCGGCGCAGGAAAATTTCGTTTTCGTCCACCAGTTTGTGATACATCTCGATGAACGGCGGCAGCTCTTTATAGAGCACGTTAAGCGCGGCTTCGGCCTCGTCGTTCCAATCGGCCTGCACGCCGCCGATACGGATATAACCCTGCGTCATGCGCGCCCCGCAAAGAGCGGACATCACGTCCAGCGCGTATTCCCGCTGCTGGAAGGGATAAAACACGCCGGAAACGGCGCCGAGATCCATGATATAAATGCCGATGCCGACCATATAAGAGGCCAGCCGCATGATCTCGCAGGTGAGCATACGCAGCAGGCTGGCACGCTCCGGTATCGCCACGCCCAGCAGTTTCTCCACCGCCAGCGCAAACGGCAGATTGTTGTTGACGCCGGCCAGATAATCCAGCCGGTCGGTGTAGACCAGGCCCTGCGGATAGGTGCGGCTTTCCAGCAGCTTTTCGATGCCGCGGTGCAGATAGCCGATGACCGGGTCGGCCGCAATACAGGTCTCGCCGTCGAAATCGGCGATCACTCGCAGCACGCCGTGGGTGCTGGGGTGCTGCGGGCCAAGGTTCAGCGTGTAACGCTCGCTGTAAGCGTTGCTTCTTTCGCTCAATCCAGCCGCCTCCTGCCCTGATATTTGCCGGGTTCAGCCGCAAAATCCTTGCGCAGCGGCCAGCCCGCATAGCCGTCCCACATCAATATCCGCCTAAGATCCGGGTGGCCGGAAAATTCAATGCCGAACATATCGTAGACCTCGCGCTCCAGCCAGTTAGCCGCGGCGTACAGGCCGCAAAGGCTGTCCGCCCGGGGCTGTTCGCGCGGGATATCCAGCTTCAGCGTGATGATATCGCCGTTATGATAGTTGGCCACCTGGTAGAGCAGGCGGAATTTCTCCTCCGCCGGGTAGTCCACCGCCGTGATATCGGCCAGAAATTCATAGCCGGCCTCCAGCAAATATGCCGCCGCCGGCAGCAGCGCCGCCGCCTCCAGCAGATATTCGCAGTCGCCGCCCTCTATGGCCGCCACGCCGGGCAGCCGCACGATCTCCGCCGCCACCTGCGCTTTCGGTTTGACCTCGTTATTTGTCATCGCGCACCACCTGTTTTCGCTCGGGATTAGCCAATTTTGCCTTCAGCTGCAGCATGCCGTCGATGATAGCCTCCGGCCGGGGCGGGCAGCCCGGCACGTAAACGTCCACCGGCACCACCTTATCCGCGCCCGCCACCACAGAATACGAATCCACGAACGGCCCGCCGCTGATAGCGCAGCTGCCGACGGCGATCACCCATTTCGGCTCGGGCATCTGATGATATAAAAGCTCCACCGCCGGGCGCATTTTTTCGGTTATCGTCCCGGCCACGATCATCACGTCGGCCTGCCGGGGCGAATTGCGGAATACCTCGTAGCCGAAGCGGGACATATCGAAACGGGTCTGCGTGGTGCAGATCATCTCGATAGCGCAGCAGGCCAGGCCGAACTGCAGCGGCCAGAGCGACCAGCCCGCGCCCCAGCGGAACAGCTTGTCCAGGCTGGTGAAAAGTATGCCGCGGCTCTCCAGCTCCTCCTGCGTCAAAAGGTCGCGCGTGTTGGCGGGGTCGCCCTCCGGCATACCCACCCGCTGCGGGAAGCGTATATTCGTTTTCAATGCCATTCCAGCACCTTCTCTTTCCAGGCGTAGGCCAGCCCCACCGTCAGTATCGCGATGAACACGAACATCTCCAGCAGCCCCGCCAGCCCCATTTGGCTGAACGAAACGGCCCAGGGCAGCAGAAACATCATTTCCACATCGAACAAAAGAAAGATCAGGCCGGTCTGGAAATAAGACGGCTTGAAGCGTATCCACGCGCCGCCGATCGGGGGCATACCGCACTCGTACGTCTGGCATTTTTCCTTATAGGGGTGATGCGTTTGCAGCAGACGGGACACCACCAGCGCCGCGCAGGCAAAAAATATCGCGCCCACGAACAAAAGCCCCACCGCCGCGTATTGAAGCAGCATTTTTATCGCCTCGCTCTCCGCCCGCAGCTTGGCGGGCGCACATAAAAAGACAATTTAATTATAAAGCATTTCGGCCGAATAGTAAATAGCAAAAAGCCGGCCCGCGGCATAAAATACAACAAATTTCTCAGGCAGCCAAAGGAGCGTTTACCATGCCGATAAAAATTTTTATAGACCAGGCGCATAACCCGCAGAACCCCAACGCCGGGGCCGAAGCCGGCGGCGCGCGCGAGCAGGATATCAATTATGCGGTAGGCATACGGCTGGCCGAGCTATTAAACGCCGACCCGAATTTCGAGGCCCGAACCTCCCGCGCCTATCCCGAAGAACAGCTCGGCGACAGCACGCTCGCCAGCCTGACCGCCAGAGTGGACGCCGCCAACGGCTGGGGCGCGGATTATTTCATCAGCATACATTGCAACGCCAGCGATATACCCTCCGCCAGCGGCAGCGAGGCTTACGTCTACCGGCCGGACAGCGAAGCCGCGGCCCTTGGCGCTTATCTGCTGGCGGGGCTGGCCGGGGCGACGGGGCTGGCCGACCGCGGCGTCATGCAAAACAGCGGGCTATACGTGCTGCGCCACACCTATATGCCCGCTGTTTTAATGGAGATCGGTTTTATCACCAACGATAACGACCGCTACCTGATGACCGCCGACCCGGAGAGCTTCGCCCGGGGGCTTTATAACGGCCTTTTGGCTTATTTCGGCCTGGCTTAGCGCCAGACGACGTAGTCGCGCTCCATCAGCTCGCGCAGCTGCGTCAAAAATTTGGGCAGGCTGACCACCCGCGCGTAGTTGACGAAAAGCACCTCTTTGATGTCGTTTTCTTCGATGATCTGCAGCGCGTTGAAGCTGCTGTTTCTGGGGTCTATAACGTGGATCTCGTCGTAGTGCATGGTCAAAAAGGGCAGTATCGTGTTGGCGTAGGAATCCTTGATAACGGCCAGCTTGCGGCCCGTGCCGGCGTCGGTCTTCAGCCGTATATACGGCAGATCGCCGCCCATGAAAAACGCATATTTGTTCGGCTGCGTCAGATACCAGGGCTTATATACGCCCACAGAGTTGGTGTGCGGCACGGCCTCGTTGTCCCAAAAAACGTATTCCACCTGCGACGGTATCTCGTAATAATAAAGCCTGTCCAGGGCTTTGGCCAGCCGGGGGCTGCCGGTTTCCGTCTCGATCGAACCCAAAAAGCTCACGCCGGAATCGCGCAACGTGAAGGCGCTCTCGGTATAGGCCGGGATATCCATCGCCCCGGCCAGCTGCAGATAGGCCAGATAACCCGCCCGCTGCGTCCAATGGTGATCGGTGCGGAAATACAGGTATTCGTCGCGGTGCGTGTTTAGCGTCGGGTAGATATCCACGCTGCGGAAGCGCTCGTTCAGCCCGGCGGCCACGTTTTTGATGATAGCGTGCTGATCCGGAAACAGCCCGGCGTATTCCTCCGGCAGGGTGAACGCAGCCGAAGTCGGCGCTAACAAAGCGTAAAGCCGCGCGTCCTCCGGCAGCGCTTCTGCGTAGGAATTCAGCACCGAAGCGTAAATTTTTTCACCTAACGGCCAGAAGCTGTTGAAGCGCGCCCAGCCGCCGCCGTCCGCCACGTAGAAATGCTCGTACGTCTCCAGCGCCGGGCCGGCCGCGGGCTGCTGCGGCTGCCCCGCCCCCGCCGCCAGGCCGGAAGCCAGCAGCAGCGCCAGCAGGCCGGAAACGCCATATAACTTGACTGATCTGCTTAAACCGCGTTTGAACCACCACATAATCTTTCCTCCTCCGCCCCGGCGCGCCGGAGCCTGCGCAAAATCTATACGTAATAGAAATACGCCAAACGAAGCAAAAATCCTCTTGGCTTTGTCTGCCAAAACGGCGGCAAGATGCTCAAATAATGACCGCAAACGCCGCGCCGCCCCGCTGTGGGCGGCTTTTTTATTGCCGGGCATTCTTTTCTGCCCCGGCAGGCAGGAAACGCCCGCCGCCGCGTATAAATAATGTATGATACCGAAAGGAGCGATCGTTTTGACAAAAACCACAAACTTTTGGCCGCGGCTGCGGCAAATGATAGACCCGAAAAATATTTTCTTCCTCACGCTGGCGGGATTCGTCAATGCGTTCGGCGTAACGGTGTTCATCGCGCCGGTGCAGCTTTACGACAGCGGCGTTTCCGGCACGTCCATATTGCTTTCGCAGCTGACGCCGCCGGCGCTTTCCCTCTCGTTTTTCCTGATAATTTTGAACGTACCGCTGTTCCTCTTTGGTCTGCGGCGGCAGGGCGCGCAGTTCACGCTATACGCCGTTTATGCCGTCGCCTGCTACGCCTTGGGCGCCTGGCTGATAACCGACGTTTTGCCGCTGGACGTCAGCATGGCCTCGCCGCTGGCCGGCACGGACTTGCTGCTCTGCTCGCTGTTTGGCGGCGTGATCTCCGGTGTGGGCAGCGGGCTGGCGATCAAATTCGGCGGCGCGATGGACGGCATCGAGGTCATGGCCGTTATCTTCGCCAAAAGGCTGGGTCTGTCCGTCGGCACGTTCGTCATGCTGTATAACGTGGCGCTGTATATCGTCTGCGGCTGCGTCATCGGCAGCTGGATACTGCCGCTCTATTCCATAGTGACGTATTTTGCCGCGCTGAAAACGCTGGATTTCATCGTGGAGGGCGTGGAGCGCTCCAAGGCGGCCATGATCATCACCACCCGGCCGGACGCCGTCTGCGGCGCGCTGACCGCCGCTTTTGCCACCGGGGCGACGCAGCTGGCGGCCAAGGGCGGCTTCTCCAAGGACGACCGCGCGCTGATCTATTTTGTGGTGAACCGCTTTCAGGTCGGGCGTATGCAGTCGATCGTCCACGAGCAGGATCCGCTGGCGTTTATCACTATCAGCGAGGTGGCCGACGTGTTCTCCGCCAATGCAGACCGCTAAGCTGGGCAAAAGCCGCAAATTTCGGCCAAAAATTCTGCCGCATAATGTTATTTTTAAGAGGATTTACCTGCCTTATGCCGAATATGTGAAAATGACGTCGTTTTAAGAAAAGAGGTGAAACCATGACAGACCGATCCGATATCATCATCGACGTAAAAAACCTGCGTAAAGTCTACACCATCGGCACGGAGCGCGTCATCGCGCTGGCCGGTATAGATATGCAGATACACCGCGGCGATATCTGCTGCCTGTTCGGCCCTTCCGGCAGCGGCAAATCCACGCTGCTGAATATGCTGGCCGGGCTGGAGAAGCCCACCACCGGCGAGATAACCGTGGCCGGCGCGCGTATCGACAAGATGAACGAAAAGGAGCTGGCGGATTTTCGCCGCAACAACTTCGGCTTCGTTTTTCAGTCCTACAACCTGCTGCCCGCGCTGACGGCGCTGGAGAACGTGGAAATGCCGATGATCTTCCGCGGCATCAACAAGGAGCTGCGCGAAAAGCAGGCGGCCAAAATGCTGCAATTCGTGGGGCTGAAGGACCGTATCCGCCACAAGCCGACGCAGATGAGCGGCGGCCAGCAGCAGCGCGTCGGCATCGCCCGCGCCTTTGTGGCCCGCCCGCCGGTGATATTCGCCGACGAGCCCACCGGCAACCTCGACACCCACACCACCTATGAGGTGATGGATATGATGTCGCAGATGGTGAAGAAACGCGGCGCCACGCTGATCATCGTGACGCACGACGAAGAGATCGCCGCCTACGGCGACCATATCATCAAGATACGCGACGGCAAGATACTGGAGCAGAGCTTCCCCAAGGCGAACGCCGCGCCAGACGCCGCCCCCGCCGCAGCCGCGCCGTGAGGCCGAGCAAAATGATAGCCGTATAGCTGCCGCGAAACAATGCCTGTAATAGTTTATAGTTGTTTTCAGGCAAAAGTATAGTTTTTAGAGAATTTGCAAAGGAGAAACGACATGAAACAGAAAAAAACGACTGGTATCGCCGCGAAACTGGCCCTGCTGGTGCTGGCGCTGACGCTGCTGCTGCCGGGGCTGGCCCAGGCGGACGATTATTACGGCGAGGACAACCCGCAGTTTTCGATGTATAAAGCCAGCTCGGTCATCAAGCCCGGGCAGGAATCCACCGTTACGGTGAGCTTCAACAATATAACCAGTTACAGCGCCTATTACGCCTACGCCATTTTGACCTGCGGCGAGGACAACACCAAAATATTCGGCGACGGCGGCGGCAACTACCTCTCCCGCGAGATCGGGACGCTGAACCGCAACGCCGTGACTGACCTTGATTTCACCTTCACCCCGTCAATGGATCTGAAATCCGGCAGCTACCAGATGACGGTAACGCTGGTCTACAAAAACCGGCAGGGGTCTGGCTTCACCAAGGATTATCCGCTCAACATCAGCGTGGATTCCGGCACGCCGGTAGATCTGCAGATACCGGAAAGCTCCATTCCCGGCGGCAAAGCCGTCTACGGTCAGGATTTCGATTTGAACTTCACGCTGACCAACAACGGCGACACCACCGCCCGCGACGTGCGCCTCTCTCTCAGCAACCTGAGCAAAGATACCCTCTTCCAGAGCGGCACGTACGATTCCCCCACCTTCCCGGAGATAAAATCCCACGAAGCACGGCAGCTCTCCTTTAAGCTGCACGCCAGCGAGAACATCGGCGACGGCTATTATCCCGTGGAGATCAAGCTGAATTACAAAGATAACGGCGAGGATAAGGAAGAAACGCGCACGCTCTACGTCGAGGTGCAGGGTTCGCCCGACGCCGACGAGGACGAAGACGGCAACAAGCTCTCCGTGCCGCGCGTGGTGCTGGCCGGGTTCAATATGCCGACCACCGTCAACATGGGCGAGCCGTTCACGTTCAGCTTCACGCTGAAAAACACCAGCACCGACCGCACGGTGAAGAACCTGCAGGCGTCTCTTTCCTCCTCGGAGGGGACGGTGCTGCCCGCCAGCGGCTCCAACAGCTTCTACGTGGCGGAGATCAAGCCCGGCGGTTCAACTACACTTACTTTGCAGCTGACAACTAAATACGATGCCGAAAAAACATCCTATCCGCTGGAGATAAAAATGGATTATGAGGATGCAAAGGCCAATCCCTATTCCAACACCGAAAATCTGACCATACCCGTGTTCCTCCCCACCAAACTGGTCTTGCAGAACGAGAGTTACCCGGAATACGGCACCGTCGGTGAGAGCCAATATTTAAGCCTAGAATACATCAACAAAGGCAAGGGCATGATCTACAACCTGAACATAGCCGTGGAGGGCGACCTGCAGGCGGACGCCCCCAGCACCTATATCGGCAACGTCAACAGCGGCGACACCGACAGCTTTGAAGTCATGGTCACGCCGCTTGCAGCCGGCGTTGCCACCGGCCGCCTCGTCCTCACCTATGAA
>CANQSW010000047.1 GCA_947626615.1 uncultured Peptococcaceae bacterium
CGCGGGGGCCACGGTGGCAGGCAGGGCGCTCGGCAAAAATTTTGCGCTCAGCCGGGCGGACGATATCATCTTCAACGTGGGGCGGCTCTTAGACCTGCCGCAGGTCGTCAAATACGAGCTGAAAAGCCGCGAGATAGCCGCCCAGAAATCTGCCCAGAAAGCCGCCCAAAAGGATAGATCGGGAGAATAAGCATGGTGGTGCTGGAAACTATCCGCTCTTCGGCGGACGTGAAAAAACTGAATATAGAACAGCTGGAGCTGCTGACTAAGGAGATTCGGCAGGAGATACTGCGCGTCGTCAGCGCCAACGGCGGGCATCTGGCCTCCAACCTCGGTGTGGTGGAACTGACGATAGCCCTGCACGCTTTTCTTGACTTGCCCAAAGACGAGATCGTCTGGGACGTGGGGCATCAATGCTATGCGCACAAGCTGCTCTCCGGGCGGCAGGCGGAGTTTGCCACTTTGCGCCAAAGCGGCGGCCTTAGCGGCTTCCCCAAGCCGTATGAAAGCCCGGCTGACGCCTACGTGGCCGGCCACAGCAGCACTTCGATCTCGGTGGCGGCGGGCATTGCCGAGGCGGCGCGGCGGCAGCATATAGATAAGCGCGTTTACGCCGTGATCGGCGACGGCGCGCTCTCCGGCGGCATGGTCTGGGAGGCGATGAACCACGCGGGCGATCTGGAAACGCCGTTTACCGTGATACTCAACGACAACGAGATGTCCATAGCCGCCAACGTCGGCTCGATGAGCCGCTATCTGACGCGCCTTAGAACGGACAAGCGCTATCGCCGCTTAAAGGACAGGATAACGCATTTTATGCTGGGCCGCAAAAAGCTGGGCCGGGCGTTTTATCACGGGCTGGAGCGTCTGCGCGACGCCGTGAAATATTTTCTGGTGCGCGGCGTGGTGTTCGAGGAGATGGGCTTTGTTTATCTCGGCCCGGTAGACGGCCACGATATCGGCGAGCTGCTGCGCACGCTGCAAATGGCCGCGCAGATCAACAAGCCGGTTCTGCTGCACGTGATCACGCAAAAGGGGCGCGGCTATGCCCCCGCCGAGCAGGACCCGACGACGTTCCACGGCGTGGGCAGCTTCGACCTGGCGACGGGGCAGACCGGCCCGAAAAAGCGCGGCTATACGGATATTTTTGCTGAAAAACTGGTGGAGCTGGCGGCGGCGGACGAAAAGATAGTTGCGCTGACGGCGGCCATGCCGCACGGCACGGGGCTGGAGGCGTTCCGTCAGCGTTTCCCGGAGAGATTTTACGACGTTGGTATCGCCGAGCCGCACATGGTCACGTTCGGCGCGGCGCTGGCCTCGCGGGGGCTTTGCCCCGTGGCGGCGGTGTATTCCACCTTTTTGCAGCGTGCCTACGACCAGCTTTTGCAGGACGTCTGCCTGGCCGAAGCGCCGCTGGTGCTGGCGGTCGACCGGGCGGGTATCGTCGGCGAGGACGGCGAGACGCACCAGGGGCTTTTTGATATCGCGATGCTGCGGGCCATGCCGAACATGACGCTGCTGGCCCCGCGTGACGCGGCCGCGCTGCCGCCGATGCTGGAATACGCTCTGAAGTTGCGGCGGCCGGTCGCGCTGCGCTATCCCAGAGGGGCGGCGGCGGAGCTGCCGAATTTTCCGCCCAAGGCGCTTACGCAGGGCAAGGGCGAGATATTGCTCGAGCCGGCAGAGGCCAAGCTGGGCATATTGGCGCTCGGCGATATGGTGGCGGAGGCTCTGCGGCTGGCGGAGCTTTTGACGGCGGCGGGAGTTCCGGCTGCCGTGGCTGATCTGCGCTTTGCCAAGCCGCTGGACGAAGCGTTGATATTTGATTTTGCCGAAAAATACGGCCGCCTGCTGACGCTGGAAGACGGCGTTAAAGCCGGCGGCGTGGGCGAGGGCGTCGCGGCGCTGCTGCAAGCCGCGGGCAGCCGGGCCGAAGTGGAGATAGCCGCTTTCCCGGACGAATTCGTGGCGCAGGGCAAACCAGCCGAGATCTTTGCCAAATATCATCTGACGGCGGCGGAGCTGCTGCCGCTGGTGCGGCGGCGCTGGTTCGAGGAGTAAGCTATGACGAAGATGCGTTTGGATATGGCGCTGCTGCAGCAGGGGCTCTTCCCCAGCCGCGAGCAGGCGCGCACGGCTATCATGTCGCGCCGGGTGAGCGTGAACGGTCGGGTGGTGGATAAAGCCGGCACGCCGGTGGCGGCCGACGCCGTTCTCACCGTCTCCGGCCACGATCTGCCCTACGTCAGCCGCGGCGGGCTGAAGCTGGCCAAGGCGCTGCAAAGTTTCGCTCTGGATATCCGGGGCTGCGTGGCGGCGGATATCGGCGCTTCCACCGGCGGCTTCACCGATTGCGCCCTGCAAAACGGCGCGGCCAAAGTTTATGCCGTCGACGTCGGCTACGGCCAGCTGGCCTGGCAGCTGCGGCAGGACGACCGCGTGGTGGTGCTGGAAAAGACCAACGCCCGCTATCTGACGGCGGCGGAGATACCAGAGCCGCTCGATCTGATCACGATAGACGCTTCGTTCATCTCGCTGACCAAGCTGCTGCCGGCCCTGTTCCCACTTTTGAAGGAGGACGGCTCGCTGCTGGCGCTGATCAAACCGCAGTTCGAGGCCGGCCGCGAAAAGGTGGGCAAAAAAGGCGTGGTGCGGGACCCCGCCGTGCGGCTGGAGGTCATCGAAAACGTACTGGCCGCGGCGGTGGAGCTGGGCTTCGTGCCGCGCGGGCTGGATTATTCGCCTATACGCGGGCCGGAGGGCAACGTCGAATATCTGCTCTGGCTGGGCAAACGCGAGGAGCAGCGTGCCGAGCTGAATCCGGCGGCCGTGGTGGCGGCCTCGGCGCAGGCTTTTAATGAATAACACTTGACAAATCCGAGTGAATACTTTATTGTATATTACAGGCATAAATGTATAAAGCCCGTCGGCCGGGCGGAAAGGTGCGGCATGGAGCATAAGCAGGGAAGCCTTACGCGCGTGGTCTTTTTGGTGAACGGGCAAAAGCCCAGAGCCGTGGAGTTGGCGCTGCTGGCGGCGCGGGCGCTGCGGGAAGCCGGTATCGGTTTTTTTGCCCCGGCCGGGGCGGCGGCCGAGCTGCCGGCCTACAATAACGAGGATCATCTGGCGATAGCGCGCGATCTGGCGGCGGCGGAAAAAGCCGCTTGGCCGCAGCTGGCCGTTATCTTCGGCGGCGACGGCACTCTTATCGCCGCGGCGCGGACGCTGGCACCCTTCGGCATACCGCTGGCGGGTGTGAACGTGGGCCAGCTGGGCTTTTTGATGTCTTTGGAAGAAGCGGAAATGCCGGGCAATCTGCTGCAAATGCTGCAGGAAGGCTATTATCTGGAGCCGCGTATGCAGATCGTGGGCGAGCTGGCCAGAAACGGCGGGCGCGTCTGCCGGGCCACGGCGCAGAACGACATCGTGATCAACAACGGCAGCATCAGCCGTATGATCGGCGTGAGCATTTGGGTGGACGATCAGCTGGCGCTGGAGATGAAAGGCGACGGCGTGATCATCGCCACGCCCACGGGTTCCACGGCCTATTCGCTTTCCGCCGGGGGCGCCGTCGTGCCGCCGGAGACTGACGTTATGCTGATAACGCCGGTGGCGGCGCACAGCCTGTACGCCCGCCCCTTGGTCGTATCGGCCGGGAGCGTGCTGCGTCTGCGCTTTGCCAACGTGGCCGGCTCTGCCAAGATAGCCTTCGACGGCCAGTTGTTTTACGACGTGAAGGCGGGCGACGAAGTGACGGTGGCGGCCAGCCGCGACAAGGCGCTGTTCGCCTGGCCCAGGCCGAATATGTTTTTCAGCAAGCTGAAGGCCAAGCTGACTGTTTGAACGCAAAAACGCCGCTTTTGGCGGCGCAAGGGAGAGATAAGACTATGAAGAACAAAAGACATCGCATGATCCGTGAGATCGTGGAGAATCAAAACGTCGAAACGCAGCTGCAGCTGACGCAGGAGCTGAAAAAATACGGCTTCGACGTGACGCAGGCGACGATCTCGCGCGATATCAAGGAGCTGGGGCTGGTGAAGGTCGTCTCCGGCGATAACACGTTCCGTTACAGCCTGCCGACGGCGGTGATGATGAACAATATCGACCGTTCGCGCCGTATGTTCCGCGACAACGTGCTGAAGGTGAACGCCTCGGAGAGCATCGTTCTGGTCAAAACGCTCCCCGGTATGGCGCAGGCCGTGGCCGCTTGTCTGGATTCGATGAACTGGTCGTCGCTGCTGGGCTCGGTGGCCGGCGACGACACCATTTTTGCGCTGGCCAGCAGCCGTCAAAAGGCGCAGGAGATCCTGAAAAAGTTACAGGATTATGTGGAATAGCGGCGTTTTGGCCCGGGTGTAAGCCATGTTTGCTGAGCTGTACATCGAAAATTTAGCGTTGATAGAAAAGGCCGGTCTGGTTTTACAGCCCGGCCTTAATGTGCTTTCCGGCGAGACGGGCGCGGGCAAATCCATGCTGCTGGACGCGGTATCTCTGCTTTTGGGCGGCCGGGCGGAGCGTGAGCTGATCCGCCGCGGGGCCGAGACCTGCCGCGTTTCCGGCCGTTTTCTGCCGCCGTTTTCGCAGACGCTGCGGCAGAAGCTGGCGGAGCTGGGCCTGGCCGACGCTTTGGACGACGAGGAGCTGGTGCTGAGCCGGGAATTCAGCCTCGCCGGCCCGTCGGTGAACCGCCTGAACCTGCGGCCCGTGCCGCTTTCGGCCCTGCGGGAGGTCGCGCGGCTGCTGTTGAATATCCACGGCCAGAGGGAGCATATGCTGCTGCTGGAGCCGGCCAATCAGCTGCATCTGCTGGACAGCTTCGGCGGCGCGGCGCATACCGCGGCGCTGGAAAAAACGGCCGCGGCGTATCGCGAGTGGCGGGCGGCTGCTGCTGCGCTGCAAAAGGCCCGGCAGGAGCAGACCGACGACGCGGAACGGCGGCGTTTTCTGGAATTTCAGATCAACGAGCTGGAGGCCGCGAAATTAAAGCCCGGCGAGAGCGAGGCGCTGGCGGCCGAGGCGCAGGCTCTGGCCAGCGTGCAGCGGCGGAGCGACCATACCGCGGCGGCGTATCAGGCCGTTTACGGCGGGCAGGACGCGGCGCTGGCGCGGCTCGATCTGGCGGCGCGCGAGCTGGAGCGGCTGGCGGAGCTGGATCAGACGGTGCGGCCGCTGGCGGAGCGTCTGCAAAGCCTGTATTATGAGCTGGAGGACGCGGCGCTGGAGCTGCGCGATTATAAAGAGGGCATCGTCGACGACCCGGAGCGGCTGGAGGAGATCAGCGCCCGGCAGTTCGAGTTAAAAGCGCTCGGCAAAAAATACAACGCGACGGAAGAACGCTTGCTGGAGATATTGGCGGAGAGCCGGGCGGAGCTTTCGCGGCGCGAAAACCGCGAGGAATATCTGGCGGAGCTGGCGGCCCAGGAAAAGGCCGCTTCCGACGCCTACACTGAAGCGGCGGCGGCGCTTTCCGCCCGGCGCGCGGCGACGGGGGAGCGGCTGGCGGCCCGTATCACGGCGGAGCTGCAATATTTGCAGATGAGCGGCGCCCAGTTCGCGGTCGCTCTGCTGCCGAAGGCCCCCGCGGCTGACGGCGCGGACGAGGTCTGCTTTATGATCTGTCCCAACGCGGGCGAGGAGCAAAAGCCGGTGGCCAAGATCGCCAGCGGCGGCGAAATGTCCCGCATCATGCTGGCGATCAAGGTGATACTGGCCGGGCTGGACGAAGTGCCGACGCTGATCTTCGATGAGATCGACACCGGCCTGGGCGGCCACGCGCTGCAGGCCGTGGCGGAAAAGCTGGTGCAGGTGGCGGCGGTCAGCCAGGCTATCTGCGTGACGCACGCCCCGGTGCTGGCGGCCTACGCCGACAACAACCTGCTGGTGGAAAAGCATGAGGCCGCCGGGCGCACGGTTACGGAGGTCTCCACGCTGGACGCGGCCGCCAAGGTGGCGGAGGTCAGCCGCATGTTGGCGGGCGGCCGGGCGACGGACACCACGCGCCGCCAGGCGGAAGAAATGATCGCGGCGGGCGAGAAGCTGAAACGGCGTTAACGGGCAAAATAAGCGAATAATTTTTGCTTTTACGTTCAGTAAAAGGCAAAGTATATTTATTTTTATGGGAAAGGGGTAGTTTGATGAAAGAGAACAGCGAAAAAGACAAGTTGGCCGCGCAGCCGGAGGAGGAAGATAGGACGCAGACCGAAAGCGCAGCCGCCGCAGAAGCCGAAGATAGCGGGCAGGCCCCGGCGCTGGAAGAAAAGCCGGCAGAACGATATGAAGCGGAGCATCGGTTAGAAAAGCGGCGCAGCAGCAGACCTATGCTGACCATATTGGCCGTTTTGATAATCTTTGCCGCCGGGTTTGCTTTTGCTATTCATTTGGGTAACGGCGGCGAAAAGATACTTTCCAGCTCCAGTTTGGAAAAAATCGTCAAAGTGGCCAAATTGTCTACGTTTTCGGCCTATTACAACGGCGTTGCGGAAGTATACGTTGAAAATGAGAAAGACGAGGCCACAGACGAAGAGGCCGCCGATGAGCAAAAGGAAAAAAAGGTCGCTTATTACGTTGCCTATGAAGCAACCGTTAAGCTGGGCATAAATCTGAATAACGTAAATATCAAGACCGATACGAACAATAAATGTATTACCGTTAGTATGCCAAAAATTGAAGTAGAGAGTACGGATATCGACGAAGAATCGTTAGATTTTATTTTTAAGAAAAGGAACGCTAATGATACCGGAATAATAAAGGTTGCCTATCAGGCTTGTGTGGAGGACGCAAAGGCAGAAATAGCCAATCAGGAAACCATGTTCAAGATAGCCCGGGAAAACGCGGCGGATACTGTGCGTGCGTTGATCTTGCCTTTAGTCCAAAACGTTGATGAAAATTATACGATAGAGTTTGAGTGGGAGGCGTGATAACATGAAGAAATTACTTGGTTTATGCGCCGTTATAGCGCTTTTGTTTACCTGCTCAGGCTGCGGTAATAACGATCCCGAACAGGTTTCGTTCAATTTGGCGGAGGATCAATTAAGGTCTATATGTGAGTTGAGCGTTTATGAATGTTATTATCATAACGTTGCCAAATATTCTGATTCCATAGCATTTTGGAGCGAAGCGAAAAAGACTTTTATGGAGTATGACAGCATTGTTAATATCGGTATCGATGCTTCAAAGGTCAGTATGACGGTAAAAGGCAACGACGTTACTATCGCCATGCCTGACGCCGAAGTTTTGGACGTTTCTCCTGATTCTGATTCGATGGTGTTTATTGACGGCGATTCCTTATTAGGTAACGCGGCAGATTTCTTTGGACTTACAAATCAGGCGGAGGCCGAAAAAAAGGCTCTTGCACAGGCTAAAGGTGCTTTGAAAGATAAATGCGTTAAAAATAAAGATTTGCTTGCCCAGGCTAAACAAACAGCCAAGGAGCTTATCGCAAATTACGTAAACAATGTGGGAGACGCTATGGGGCAAAAGTATAATATCATTTGGAAGGACGCTTAATAACCAATATTTACCAAAAAAAATCCGGTTGAAACTGCCTTTTCAGCCGGATATTTTTTGCGCTTTAGCCGCCGGGCCGCGCCGGCGTTTGCGGTGGAAATTTTGCGCCCCGCTGCTGGATTTTCTCCAGTATGATAGAGCCGCGCGCTGGTTAAGGTAAACGGTGAGGCCGCTTTTCTGGCGGCCCGCAAACACGGAACTTCGGCTGAACAAGTTAAAGGAGGTGTTTGATCTTGCCAAAATTTGCCAAAGACGCGGCAGGCGCAAGAAGGCTGGCGGCCGCGCTGCTGTTTACGGCTATTATGCTGCTGGCCGCGCCCGCTTATGCGTATGACGTGCTGGTGGGCGGGCAGTCTCTTGGCATCGTGCTGAAAAGCGAGGGCGCGGTGGTGGTCGGCTTCACGCCGGTGCGGCTAGCGGACGGCGCGGAGGTTTTCCCGGCCAAGGCGGCCGGGGTGCAGCTGGAGGATAAGCTGCTCGCTATAAACGATCACCCCGTCAGCTACAATCAGGAGGTGGCGGATCTGGTGAACAAGCTGGCCGCCGCCGGAGAGCCGATAACGCTCACGGTGAAGCGCGGCGACGAGGAGCTTAAGCTCGACGTGCAGCCGGAGCTTTGCAGCGAATCCGGCACGTATCGTCTGGGGCTTTATATCCGCGACGCCAACGCCGGTATCGGCACGCTGACCTTTTACGATCCCGCCACCGGCTGCTACGCCGCGCTGGGCCACCAGATCGACGGGGCTGGGGCGGCGGACGGCGCCGGCTATGGCCGGGTGCTGGCGGCCGACGTGCAGTATGTGGAGAGCAGCCGCGAGGGCGAGCCGGGCGAAAAGGTGGGCGTTTTTGACGCCGCGCACCTAAACGGCGATATCCTGAAAAACTGCGAGCTTGGTATCTACGGCAGGCTGGAGCAGCCGCCGGCAAACGCGCTGTATCCCGAGCCGCTGCCGGTGGCGGCGGCCGACGAGGTGGAGCCTGGCCCGGCAACTATCTTGACCGTGCTGGAGGGTGAGGAGCTGGCGGAATTCACCGTGGAGATCGAGCGCGTTATGCCGCAGAAGCGCACCGCCGACAAGGGCATGGTGCTGAAAGTGACGGACGAGCGGCTGCTCGCTACGGCCGGCGGCATCGTGCAGGGCATGTCCGGCAGCCCGATAATCCAGAACGGCAAGCTGGTGGGCGCGGTGACGCACGTTTTTGTGAACGACGGCGCTTCCGGCTACGGCTGCTTTGCCGAATGGATGCTGGACGAGGCGCTTAGCCTTTGAACAGGGGAGGCCGAAAGCCTCCCTTACATACGGCGAGGGAGCGTTTTGTGGGTTCTGCGCCCGCCGTAACGCAAAAAAAAACGCCGCAGGCACAGAACCCGAAACGGGTTGGTAGCAAACCAAGCCGTCGTGAGCGCGCTTGCAAGCGAACAGGCGACTTACGCGTGACCCGTTTCGGAGAAGGAGCGGCAGTCCGCCAGCGCCGCCGTGATTTTCAAAACAAATCGCGGCAAGCCATAAGGACTTGCCGCGACGTGGTGCCGAAGGTGGGACTTGAAGCGGACGCCGCTTTCTTTTTCTGCCGCTGGGCAGTTGGTTGTCGTTATGTTATTTCCCAAACGCTGCCAGAAGTGGTTGTTTGGCGTTTTGTAGGTTCTGCGCTCACCAACGCAAAAAAAATTAAGGACTGTCCTTGCGGACAATCCTTAATTTTTTTGGTGCAGTTAAGCAATCCAAATCTGAACCGGTTTTCTGTGTTGCCAAAGCTGCTTGTACTTCAGCGAAAGTAATGGTCGTAGTGCCGTCCTTGTAGTTAAAGGTGATCACCATTTTGTCATCATAGAGGAAAATCGCGTTGACAAACGTATCGATCAACATCTTACGGTGAGATTTCTTTTGTGTGTCTAGCTTGCGGAAACGGTGTAACCAGAATGTCATGAACTCGGCGCTGATCTTTGGTTTTGCCAATTTCTCGCCGGCGATGCGACCCTCTAATTCATCTTTTGCTTTTTCCAGTTCCTCCAGACGTTTCTTAGTTGACTTTGTAATGATTCCCTGCTGAATAGCATTGAGCATATTATTGATCGAGGTTTCTGTTTCGCGTAGTTGTTGCTCATACATGGGCAAGTTTATATTTTCCCGATCCTGTAAGTCCATCAGCATGGAGACGATCGCTTCAATAGTAGCATCGTCATTGAGCATTTTCATTGTGGCGTTGACGACCAGATCTTCGATCCACTCTTTTTTGACGGGTTTCTTATGGCATATCTTTCGCTTCTTTTTAAC
>CANQSW010000048.1 GCA_947626615.1 uncultured Peptococcaceae bacterium
ACCTTCCTGCGGTACTTCGGGGCGAAAACTATGTGGTATTTGCAATTCCATTTAGGTCAGTTTACAAGGAACTACACACAGACCATGAAACGGACTGCTGACAGTAATCGAGAAATGAATGGCAATCGTCGTACAGGATCGGTTAAAAATTAAATAGTTTTACGGAGGAATACATTATATGAGAGACCAAAGAATTAACTTGACCTACACTCCTTGTGGCGACTATCAGATCCCTAATATTTTATTTTCGGTAGCGGCTACCGAAAATATTGGGAAGTATGGGAGAATGCGAAAAAAGTATCTTCAAGAACATCGATCGGACTTATATAACCGGCTGGTGCTGACCGAGAAGCTGCAAGAGCATCTGCTGGAAATTGACCAAACTGCACACCAACGCCTGGAGCAGATGATACCAGCTTTGGCTACAGCTGCCAGAGCAACGGAAGAATTGAAATCGACCGATCCGCTGCAATGGGTGGGTTTGATGAACGCCTGCAAAGCGCAGGCGGAAGAAGTCGTAATGAACGAGTTGATATATAACTGACAATCTGGGAGCTGCACTATATCAAAGTAGTGCAGCTCCCAGATTTTGAATGCGATTTCTGTTCCAAAATGCCAAGTTGTCACTCACATTTTCAGCAAAAAAAAACGTCTTCAAAGGGTACTATATCTAGGCATTTTTTTGCTGCTAAAAATGCGGCTATTGATTCGTATTTTATAATTAAAATGTTCCCATAATAGTCGTCCTTCAAAGCGTGTCCATAATATTGTCTTAATCCAATCTTCATATAGTTTAGCACATTTAGCAACCTGAAACACTAAGCTTCTGTCATTTTTACTATTGTCCACTTGAATTTGATATTGATATTGTTTTTTTACGATCTCATCAGTGTAGTCATCAAAGTGATCGTTAAGATATGTCCTCTAAATAACTTTTGACAAATATATCATCCACAGTTACGCGCCGTTCCAGCGCTTTTTAGTAAGGCCCGCAGGGCCGCAGCCGGTGTGAAACACCGTCAAAAGGGGTATGGGGAATTTTCCCCATAAAGCAAAACGAGAAATTTTCGATCAATCAAAAATCTCTCGTTTTTTGCGTTTGTGGCCACAGATGCATTGCTTGCTACAATGTGTTTGACACTGAAGGTACGTGAGAAAACTGCGTTGCTCAGAGGCTCATACCTAAGCTACAATGAAGAGGAGAGCGGTCTTACGACGCATTGCTCGAGCTTCTACGCTTGTTCATGCAAAACTGTAAACCTTCCCTCATAAGCAAGTATCTCTTTTCTGTTACAAAATGCCAAATTGCAAATTGTGGGTTTGGCAAATATATCTAAGCATAAAAATACCCGACCTCGGTAAATGGCGGGTGTTCGTAAGAAAGTTTTGAGACGAAATTTTATTACAGCATCTGTCAGATAGGGTTGGGTCAACAAAAAAGTACGGAGTATAGGCTTGGTTGCCTTGCTCCGTACTTTATTTTTAAGATCAACTTATCCCTACAATCACTTTGTTTTTGAATACGGTTTGATGTTCCAGATCACCAAATTATAACTAGCAGATTCGGCAGCAAAAATCTGTTCCATGAGGTAATATACCTACCCGCATCTTAGAAAAAGCAAAAAGTACATTTTTGTTATTTGCCATTGTATAGCATACCGTATATAATTATAGTTGACAAATGGCTGTAAGTTTTTTAGATTGCCTAAAACCACAGGCAAATCTTAAACTTTTCTTAGTAATTTCTTATTGCAAAAACAATAAAACCATAGCATAAACATGATAGAATATAAATAGCGCCTTGCGGGAGGAAAAGCTCTATGAAAGATAAAATACTCGTTGTCGATGACGAAGTCGAGATCGCTGATCTGATAGAAGTTTATCTTCAAAACGAGGATTATGAGGTGTTCAAATTTTACAATGCAACCGACGCGCTGCATTGTATCGACAACACTCAACTCGACCTTGCCATCTTGGATATTATGCTGCCGGATATGAACGGCTTTACACTTTGCCGTAAGATAAGAGAAAACCATAACTATCCTGTTATAATGCTGACGGCAAAAGACGAAGAAACAGATAAGATCACAGGATTGACTTTAGGGGCTGACGATTATATAACCAAGCCTTTTCGTCCTTTGGAAATGATAGCACGAGTAAAAGCACAACTCAGGCGTTACAAAAAATATAATCCGGCACATGCCGAGGTCAACGATGACGTTATCGTGCATCTTGGCCTTGTTATGAACTGCAAAACTCACGAATGTATGTTGAACGAAAAGCCTCTACTTTTGACGCCCACAGAATTTTCGATACTGTGGATATTATTAAAGCGCCGGGGAACGGTGGTCAGTTCGGAAGAATTGTTCCATGAAATATGGCAGGATGAATACTACAGCAAAAGCAACAATACGATAACCGTGCACATACGGCACTTGCGAGAAAAGCTGAACGACAGTTTGGATAAGCCGAAATATATAAAAACCATATGGGGAGTTGGATATAAAATTGAAACGCAGCGATAAAAAGGATAATGCGGAATATGCCCAGCTGAAATCGAAGCTATATCTGCGGCTGATAACCATAGCCCTTATCGCGTTTGTTATCATCTTTATTCTTTATGTCAATGTGTGGCATATGAGAGGCGGAGAATGGATAGTTTCCGCTTGCCAGCAGTTATTCCGAATGGATCGGGAAAACGCGGAGAATTTCTATACTCAAGCATTCCGCAATAATGCCGAGCTTATCTGGCTTATTGCCATAGCGATCGTATTTTTCATACTGCTTCGCACTATTCTCAATTGGTTTACGGCGTATTTACGCATGACAAATCAGGGAATAGACGCATTGCTTTCCGATGAAAGCGCGATCGACCTGCCGCCGGAAATGGCAGAAACGGAGCGCAGATTGACCGCGGTGAAAACAGAGCTGGAAAAACGGGCGTTGGAAGCCGAGCTGGCCAATCAACGTAAAAATGAACTGGTAATGTATCTGGCTCATGACATACGCACGCCGCTCACCTCCGTTATCGGTTATCTTGAGCTTATGACAGAAGTCCCGGATATGCCCACACAGCAAAGAGCCAAATACACGAATATCGCTCTTGACAAAGCGAACCGGCTGGAAAAGATGATAAATGAGTTCTTCGAGATAACTCGCTATAATCTGCAACAGATCGCCCTCGCAAAAAAGAAGGTCGACCTCTACTATATGCTGGTGCAGCTTTCCGATGAGCTATCCCCTATTTTGGCGGAAAGAGGCAACCGTACTGTGCTTAAAGCTGACGAAAACCTGACTATTTGCGGCGACCCGGATAAATTGGCGCGCGTGTTCAACAACGTGTTAAAAAATGCCGCTGCCTATAGTTACCCCAACACGGAAATACAGATCTCTGCCTGTGAAAAAGACGATTCCGTGACCATCATCTTCGCCAACAAGGGGCAAACGATCCCACCGGAAAAGCTGCAAGCCATTTTTGAAAAATTTTATCGTTTAGACGAGGCGCGCACCTCAAACACGGGTGGAGCCGGTTTAGGTTTAGCGATAGCAAAAGAGATAGTTACCCTGCACGGCGGGACTATTTCCGCCGCCAGTCAAGACGATACGATAGAATTTACAATCGTGCTACCAAAAGCAAATTAGGAAAATCTCTATCCGCTCTTAAGATTATATTAGGAATTAAACAACCTTTTCCTAAAATACAGCCTGCTTATTTTTGCTACCATTCAAGTAGCAGTAATAAGCAGGCTTTTTGCTTGCGGAAGGGAGCGTAATATGGCGCGAAAAAGACTAACTCAATTATTTCCGTGGCTTTTACCCTTAAGAAAAAGGCAGCGTCTGTTTTGCTTTTATCTGAGCATGGCTCTGGACCACGAACATTACGCGGCAAAACAGCTTGATACCTTGCTACCTTATCGTTTGTTTTCTTCTGCCTGCCCCATGTATAACCTGGAAACTGGCTTTGATGAGGTATACCAACAAAATAAGGTGTTCAATTTGCAGCTGGCCGCCAAACCGCTGCATGCTCTTATCATTCGGCCGGGCGAAACGTTCTCGTTTTGGCAAACGGTCAGGTATGCGGATAAAGACACACCGTATAAAGACGGACTAGTGGTAGCAAACGGCACGTTGAAAACATCGCAGGGCGGTGGCGTCTGCCAGATCAGCAATCTTCTATTTTGGCTTTTTCTCCATACGCCGTTGACGATTGTAGAACGGCACGGGCATAAGGTAAAGGATTTCCCAGAGCCGCCCAGCGACGCGCCCATCGGCGTTGACGCGACAGTTTCCGAAGGCTGGCTGGATCTTAAGGTCAAAAACGATACCGAGCATACCTTCCAAATCGCTGTCTCATTTGATGATCACAATATTTACGGCCAGATATTAACGGATATCGAGCCAACTATGGATCGTCGAATAACTAACGGAGAGGCTCTGTATTATCGGGAGAACGGCAGGATATTTGAGGAGGTCGACGTGATCCAAAATCTTGTTGACAGGCAAAGCAACAGCTGTGTTTCTTCCAGGGTTTTATACCGCAACCGTTGCGAGATCGGCTATCAACTACCCGCAGAAACCGTTATAAAAGAAAACAGCAATGACGTACGCCGGGTGGGCGCATGATTGAACAGGAGGCACCATGAATAACTTTGACAAATCTGGTAAAAGTGGAGCAGTTGTTTTGAACTGCATGCCTGAGAATATCGCAAAGGAGCTATGGCAATACGACGCGGCCGCAAAGAAAAGGATCGCGGTTTTGTTTGGCGGCTGCTCGCCGGAATACGGCGTTTCGCTCCAATCCGCTCATGCCGTTATCAGTAATATGAACAGGCAAAAATATATACCCGTTCCGATAGGTATTACCAGACAAGGAGAATGGCTTTTATTTCTTGGCGATCTGCGGGAAATTATTGCCGATACTTGGCAGCAATCGGAACTTTGCGTGCCTGTTGCCGTTTCTCCTGACCGTGGAGAGCATGCGTTGTTATGTTACCGGGATAAATCTATAGATCGTATCTTTGTCGACGCGGCCTTTCCTGTTTTGCACGGCCAAAACGGCGAGGACGGTACGGTGCAGGGCCTATTCGAGCTTGCAGGTATCCCCATTATCGGCTGCGGCGTTCTGGCTTCCGCGTTGTGCATGGACAAGGCCAGAGCGCACAGTCTGGTCAAAGCCGCCGGTATCGCTGTGCCGAGGTCTTATGTGCTGGGCCAAAATACAGACGTTCAGACCGCTTTTAGCTGGGCGGAAGAACTCGCCTATCCCGTGTTCGTAAAGCCTGTAAAAGCAGGTTCGTCCTTTGGCATAACCAAGGTGATGCGCCGCGATGCTTTGCCGGACGCCATAGCTCGGGCTTTTGAATATGACGACGCCGTTATCATTGAGGAAAATATCGAGGGTTTTGAAGTTGGCTGCGCCATTATAGGCAACGACGTCTTGACGATCGGCGAAGTCGACGAGATCGAGCTTGCCGACGGCTTTTTCGATTTTACCGAGAAATACAGTTTGCAAACTTCCGCTATCCATGTTCCCGCCCGGCTCAACCGACAACAACGCGAAAAGATACGGCTGGTAGCGCAAAAAATTTACCGGGCTTTGGCGTGCCGCGGTTTTGCCCGCGTGGATATGTTTTTGACGCCTTCCGGCGAAATCGTGTTCAACGAAGTTAATACGATACCGGGGTTCACGCCGCATAGCCGTTTTCCTAAAATGCTTCAGGCCGTCGGCATACCGTTCGAGCGTATGCTGGAAATACTGATCGAACAGGCGGTGAGAGCATGACGACTATAGCGCTGCCCCACGAGCTGATCTATGCCGGGGAGCTTATTTTGGTAAACGCCCATTATCCGTATAGAAAAAGCCCAAGAGGCCAAAGGCTCGTTCCCGTTCATAACGGTATGGACGTGGTCTTGCTGGCACATAACGCGGCAAAACCGCTGGAGCTGCTTATGGCGCAGCTGGGGAATTGGGAACAGATCGCCGCTGTGAGCGGGTGGCGGTCCAGGCGCGAACAGCAACAGATTTATGACGATTCTTTGCGGGATAACGGCAAAGAATTTACGGAAAATTTCGTTGCTTTACCGGGGTGCAGCGAACACCAGACCGGGCTGGCGATCGACTTGGCCTTAAGGCGAAACGAGATCGACTTCATTCGCCCGGATTTCCCTTATACGGGGATATGTCAGACCTTTCGGCAGAAAGCGCCGTATTATGGGTTCGTGGAACGCTATCCGAAGGCTAAAGCAAACATAACGGGTATTGCCCATGAACCGTGGCACTTTCGTTATGTAGGGAAACCTCATGCGGAGGTCATGACAGAGCATGGCTTGGTGCTGGAAGAATATATTTCTTTTCTGAAAAATCATCAGTACGGCATAGCGCCTTATGTTTATCAAGGCAGATCCGGTCTGGCGGAGATAGCCTATTTGCCGGCGGCGGCGCAGGATACCATATTGACAACGAACGCAAACCATAGCTATTCGATTTCCGGCAACAATGTGGACGGTTTTATCATTACGGCATGGAGAACACGGCATGACAGAAAATGACCGTTTGGGAGGGCTGGATCATGGCAAAGTGATCGCCGCTTTGCTGGTGGTTGCCATTCATACCGCGCCGTTGGCCTCGCTGGACGCCGATCTTGATTTTCTGCTGACTGGTATTCTGGCCCGAACGGCAGTTCCGTTTTTTCTTATGATAACGGGCTATTTTCTTTTGCCGCCATATTTGTTTGGAAGTTCCGGCAATTATCCTGCCATATGGCGGTTTATAAAAAAGATGTTGCTTTTGTATGGTCTGGCGAGCATGATTTATTTTCCCATCAACATCTATGCCGGGCGGCTGCAGGGTATCGATCTTCCCGACCTTCTCCGTATGCTTATTTTTGACGGCTCGTTTTATCACCTTTGGTATCTCCCCGCAGCCGTTTTAGGCGTAATGTTTCTCGTGTTAATCGGTCGAAAGCTGCCGTTTAAGCTGGTGTTCATGATCGCTTTGATTTTGTATGGTTTAGGTTTGCTTGGCGACAGCTATTATGGCTTTATTGCGGGCAGCGGTCTATTAAATAAAATTTACCAGGCCATGTTCCAGGTCTTTTCATATACCAGAAACGGTATCTTTTATACGCCTGTTTTTCTCGCTATGGGAGCTGGCTTAAAAATAAAAAACAGCAGCTGTCCTACCGTGGGTATTGCCGCCGGATTCATTATTTCGACCGCTTTGTTGTTTTGGGAAGGAATGACGCTCCATTATTTAGGCGTGCAACGCCACAACAGTATGTATATGGCTTTGCTGCCTACCATGTATTTTTTATTTCAAATGATATTGCGTTTGGATATTTCTCCGAAAAGATCTTTGCGAACGATCTCGGTTTGGGTCTATATAATACACCCGTTATTTATTATTCTGCTCAGAGTTATGGAGAAGTTCACGCATACAGAACAGATCTTCATTGCAAACAGTATTATGCACTATCTGATGGTATGCTTTTTGTCATTTGCTTTTGCCGTAGCTATGCAAAATTTTTTGCCGGATAACGCAGCGTCCCGGATAAAATACCATTCGTCTGCTACCGAAAAAGTAACAGGTAAGACCGGGCGCGCCTGGATCGAGATCGATCGAAATAATCTGCAAAAAAATGTTCGCGCTTTGCAAAGTCTTTTGCCGGCAAACTGTCAGCTTATGCCGGCCGTAAAAGCAAACGCATATGGTCACGGCGCTGTTTTGATCGCAGAGGAATTAAACCGCTTAGGCGTAAATTCATTTTGCGTGGCGACCGTATCGGAAGGAATAGAACTACGGCGGAATGGTATTAAGGGCGATATACTGATTTTGGGTTATACCTACCCGAAACAATTTGCTTTGCTGCACAAATATAATTTGACCCAAACCGTGCTGGATTCTTCTTATGCGCGGCTGTTAAATTCCTGCGGTCAAAAAATAAAAGTTCACTTAAAAATCGACACAGGGATGCACCGCTTGGGAGAGCGAGCAGAAAGCATAGACGACATAGAAAAAATGTTCCACATGACCAACCTTGTTATCGACGGAGCTTTTACTCATCTTTGCGTCGCCGAAGCCAAAACGACGCCGGGCAGAGAATACACCTTGAAGCAGATCTACTCCTTTTTTAATACGGTAAACGTTTTGAAAAAACAAGGCTGCGATTGCAAAAAGGTACATTTGCTCGCCAGCTATGGTCTGTTAAATTATCCGGAATATGCCGGAGACTATGCGAGAGTTGGAATAGCCCTTTACGGAGTTTTAAGTGATCGTGCCGACGTTGCAAATTGTCCGATCAACTTATTGCCGGTTCTTTCCGTAAAAGCGCGCGTGGCGATCACAAAGGATCTATACGCGGGAGAAGCGGCGGGATACGGCTTGCAATATGTGGCTGAAAGCAAACGAAAAATAGCTGTACTGTCTATTGGATATGCCGACGGTATTTCACGATCCCTTTCTTGCGGCAACGGTCAGGTACTGCTGCATGGAACTGCCGCGCCCATCATCGGGCGGATATGTATGGATCAAATGCTGGTGGACGTCACAAATATTCCAGACGTGCAAAGCGGAGACATCGCTGTTGTGATAGGCAGATCAGGAGAAAGAGAAATATCCGTTTATGATCTGGCTGAAGCAAGCAATACGATCACTAACGAGGTTTTGAGTCGCTTAGGTAGCCGTCTGGAACGTATGCTGTGTTGATACCTTTGTTCATAATGGCAGCAAAACAAAATCGAATAGTTGTGTGAGATTTTTTGAAACTTGCATGATAAAAGTGGAGATCTTCGAACGATCGAAGACTTCCACTTTTATTTTTTTTGACCGTTTTTTTCAGTAATCTTTTTGCAGATTTTACATTCGCAGCCATGCGCCGGCATGGCGCTTTTTGTTTTCGGCCGCTAAGACCCACGTCGGCGTGAAACGTCGTTTGCTTAAGGAACTGAGAAAGAAATTATAGGTAATGGGGCCTACGAGGCCGACAAAGGGGGCCTACGGGGCCGTCTCAATTTCTCGCAAAATACGCTAAACTTAAATCAGCCGAACAAGCCCGATAATGTTTGGCCAGATAATGCAAAAAAGGTGGTAGAGTATAAAATTTATAAATCTTCTGTTCAAAAATTACCCCCATAGTGTCCAATTTTTGCAAACCATTATGAAAAAATCAAAAATTTTTTGAGAAATTTTTGATTCATGGCTACGGATCGGCCTTTCTCGTCGGCTACCCTTTAGGGGGATAATTTTTTGAAGTCACACATCGGCGTACAACTCGTTTTTCCTATCATTTGATTGTTCGCAAAATGGAAAAGTGACATGCCGGGCTGTCTTAATTTTTCGCAAAATACGCTACACTTAAATCAGCCGAACAAGCCTAAATTGAAAAAAATTTCAAAATTTCAAAAATTTTTTTGATTTAGGGTTATATTTTTGGCATTCTCGTCGGCTACCTATTAGGGGGATAAATTTCTGAAGTCATCATCATTCGAGAAAAGATATGGCCCGAACAAATTGTCCTGGTTTTTCAGGTAAACCCGGACAAGCTGA
>CANQSW010000049.1 GCA_947626615.1 uncultured Peptococcaceae bacterium
GTCGGCCTCGCGCGCTATGGTGCTGCCCAGCACGTTCACGATAGCCAGCACCCGCGCCCCCTGCGCCTTGCCCTCGCGCATGGCGGCAATGGTATCCGCCGTCTCGCCGGACTGCGAGATAACGATCATCAGCGTGCGGTGATCTATGATCGGCTGACGATAGCGGAACTCGGAGGCGATATCCACCTCCACCGGTATGCGCGTGGCCTGCTCCAGCACGTATTTGCCCACCACGCCCACGTGATAGGACGAACCGCAGGCAACTATGTATATCTTTTCGGTGTGCTGTAACATTTCCCGCGTGATGTGGAAATCGTCCAGCACGATACCGCCGTCTTTTAAGCGCGGGCTGATAGTCTTTTGCAGGCTTTGCGGCTGCTCCATGATCTCCTTGAACATGAAATGCTCGTAGCCGCCCTTTTCCGCCGCCGAAACGTCCCAGTCGATGTGCGAGACGCGCAGCTCCAGCCTGTCGCGGTTGATGTCAAAGAGCTGGACTTCCTCCGGCGAGACGACGACGATCTCGCCGTCCTCCAGATAACAGACCTCCTGCGTGTGCGCCAGCAGCGAGGGCACGTCGCTGGCGATCAGGTTCTCGCCCTGCCCCAGACCCACCACCAGCGGGCAATCCTTGCGCACGGCGTAGAAGCGGCCCGGCTCGTCGGCCGATAAAATGCCCAGAGCATAAGACCCCTCCAGTATGTTCACCAGATGTATCATCGTGTCCAGCATATCGCCGTGGTAATAATATTCCACCAGCTGCGCGATGACCTCGGTATCCGTCTGCGAGATAAAGCTGAAACCCTTTTTTTGCAGCATAGTTTTCAGCTGCTGGTAATTTTCGATAATGCCGTTATGCACTACAGCAAAGCGCCCGGAATTGCTAAGATGCGGGTGCGAATTCACGTCCGAAGGCTCGCCGTGCGTGGCCCAGCGCGTGTGGCCGATGCCCACCGTGCCCTGTATCGCCGCGCCGCCTGCGGTGCGCTCCTTCAACACTTTCAGCTTGCCCGCCGCCTTGGCGATCTCTATCCTGTCGCCGTTTATCACCGCGATACCGGCGGAATCATAGCCGCGATACTCCAGCTTCTCCAGCCCTTTCAACAGCACCGGCGCCGCCTGCTCCGGCCCGGCATAGCCGACTATGCCGCACATAAAGATCCCTCCCTTGTTACGATTTTCGACAACTATACTTAAAGCAATTATATTATACCGGCCGCTTTTTTGCAAGTTTTTATTCCGGCCAAAGCAGCGGCGTTTTTTGGCCGCATTTTGCCGCTAATTTGCCCTCTATACGATTGTAATTTGCGGCCAAATGTAGTATACTGTTGAATAGTATTTGTTTATGTTTGGCGGCAGGCCCGCGCCCGCCGCCTTGAGGAGGACGAAATGCGTTATAAGGTCTGCGGGCGGCAATACCGCAACGATAAATGTCTGGTCTGCGGCTTCGATAACCCGCTTTCGCTGGGGCTGGATTTCTGGCAGCTGGAAAACGGCGAGCTGGCGGCCTACGCCGTCTGCCGCGAGGAGCACCAAAGCTACCCCGGCCGCACCCACGGCGGCATCATCAGCGCCCTGCTGGACGAAGTTATCGGCCGCGCCGTTTGTATCGCCGAGCCGGAATGTTGGGGCGTTACGGTGGAGCTGAACGTGAAGTTCAAACGCCCCGTGCCGCTGAATGAGCGGCTGCTGATCGTGGGGCGCATAACCCGCAACCGCAGCCGTATGTTCGAGGGCAGCGGCGAGATCTACGACGCGGACGGCCTTCTTTTGGCCGAGGCCACCGGCAGCTATATGAAGCTTCCGGCGGATAAGATAGTGCATACCGAAGACCCGGCCGGCCCGGTGAACGCGATGAACTGGCGGCAGCTGGACGACCCTGCCCCGGAGTATATCGACCTGCCCTATTAGGCGGCCCCCTTGATTGATTTTAAGCAGACCCGGAGGGATTTATGGCAAATTTTTTGAAAAATCTGTTCGACAGCAACGCAAAAGAAATCAAAAAATATTCGCAGCTGGTAGACCGCGTAAACGCGCTGGAGCCGGCTATGCAGAAGCTTTCCGACGCGGAGCTGGCCGGCAAAACGGCGGAATTTAAGCAGCGCCTGCAAAACGGCGCTTCGCTGAACGACCTGATGCTGGAGGCTTTTGCCGCGGTGCGCGAGGCCAGCGTGCGCACTCTCGGCATGCGGCACTTCGACGTGCAGCTCATCGGCGGCATGGCCCTGCACGACGGGCGTATCGCCGAGATGAAGACCGGCGAAGGCAAAACGCTGGTGGCCACCTGCCCGGTCTATCTGAACGCGCTCACCGGCAAGGGCGTGCATATGGTGACGGTGAACGAATACCTCTCCGCCCGCGACAGCCAATGGATGGGCCGCCTGTATAAATTCATGGGGCTCTCCGTGGGGCTGATCGGCCACGCCGTGCCGCCGCCGCAGAAAAAAATTCAGTATAACTGCGATATCACGTTCGGCACCAACAACGAATTCGGCCTCGATTACCTGCGCGACAACATGGCCGTGCGGCTGGAGCAGCAGGTGCAGCGCGAGCTGCATTTCGCTATCGTCGACGAGGTGGACAGCATTTTGATCGACGAAGCCAGAACGCCGTTGATCATCAGCGGCCAGGCGGAAAAACCCACCGAGCGTTATTATCAAATGGCCAAGATCGCCGCCCTGATGCGCCGCGACGAGGATTTCACCATCGACGAAAAGGCCCGCGCCATCATGCTGACGCCGCAGGGCGTGGCCAAGGTGGAGCATCTGCTCGGCATAAACAACCTCTATGACGACGCGAACACCGAGCTGAACCACTTTATCCAGCAGGCTTTGAAGGCGGAATTTTTGTTCAAGCGCGACCGCGATTACGTCGTGAAAGACGGCCAGGTCATCATCGTGGACGAATTTACCGGCCGGCTTATGGACGGACGCCGTTACAGCGACGGCCTGCACCAGGCTATCGAGGCCAAGGAAAACGTCATCGTACTGAACGAGACGCAGACCCTGGCCAGCATCACGCTGCAAAATTACTTCCGCATGTATCAGAAGGTGGCCGGCATGACGGGCACCGCCATGACGGAGGAGGACGAATTCCGCACGATCTACGGGCTGGACGTGGTGGCTATCCCCACCAACAAGCCGATGCAGCGCAACGACCTGCCCGACGTTATCTACCGCACCGAGCCCGGCAAATTCAACGCCGTGGTGGAGGATATCGCCGCCAAGCACGCCAAGGGCCAGCCGGTGCTGGTGGGCACCGTCTCAATTGAAAAATCCGAGGCGCTCAGCCGCCTGCTGAAGCAAAAGGGTATCCCGCATCAGGTGCTGAACGCCAAGTATCACGAAAAAGAAGCCGAGATCATCGCGCAGGCGGGCCGCTTCGGCGCCGTCACTATCGCCACCAACATGGCCGGCCGCGGCACGGATATCATGCTGGGCGGCAACCCGGAATTCATGCTGCGGCAGGAAGAGCAAAAAGACCCCGAGCACGAATGGACGCGCGCCGAGGAGCAGGCTTATCTGGATAAATACGCGGCCGAGGTGCAGGCGGAGCGCGAAAAGGTGCTGGCCGCCGGGGGCCTCGCTATCATCGGCACGGAGCGGCACGAGAGCCGCCGCATCGACAACCAGCTGCGCGGCCGTTCCGGCCGCCAGGGCGACGTCGGCCAGAGCCAGTTTTATATCTCCGTCGACGACGAGCTGATGCGGCGCTTCGGCGGCGACAACTTCAAGAGCATACTCGATAAAATTGGCATGGACGACACCATGCCGATCGAAGTGAAATTGGTCAGCAAGTCGATCGAGGGCGCGCAGAAGCGCGTGGAAGCCCGCAACTTCGAGATACGCAAAAGCGTGCTGGAATACGACAACGTGATGAACCAGCAAAGAAAGCTCATCTACCAGCAGCGGCAGGACGTTCTTTCCGGGCAGAATCTGCACGAACAGGTGCTTTATATGCTGAAATCCTCGGTGGAGAACATCGTGGCGCGCTACAGCGGCGGCAGCGATTATCCGGAGGAATGGGATCTCGCCTCTCTGCTGCGCGATTATACCGACGTGCTGCCGGAGCATGGGCTGGCGGAGGCCGACCTGACGCGTCTGGCCAAAGACGAAGTCGTGCCGCTGCTCTACGAAAAAGCGGCGGCGCATCTGGAACAGCGCGGCCAGAAGCTGGGCGAGGAAATGTTGCAGCAGCTGGAGCGCATGATCATACTGAAATCCGTGGACGAAAACTGGATGGAGCATATCGACGCGATGGATCAGCTGCGCCAGGGCGTCAGCTTCCAGGGCATCGGCCAGCAAAACCCCGTCACCGTCTACAAAAACGAGGCGTTTGAGATGTTCGAGGCGATGATCGCCGATATCCAGCTGAACGTCTCGCGCCTGATCCAGCGGGTGGAGGTGGTGGAAGCGCCGAAGGAGCGCCGCAATCTGGTGGCCAGCCACGGCGGCGAGACCAGCGGCGAGGCCGCGCCAAAAAAGAAAGCCCCCGTCCGCGCCGAACATAAAGTGGGCCGGAACGACCCCTGCCCCTGCGGCAGCGGCAAGAAATATAAGAACTGCTGCGGCCGGCCGGGCGCGGGCGGCGCGGCGGCCAGCGAAAACACGACGGACGGCGAAAATTAAGACCGCCTAAAAAATATATCGGAGGTAACATCATGCTGACAGATTGGAAACCGGAGATCGAAAGAGCGGCGGCCAAGCTGCACGAACTGGAAAAGGCCCTCGACATGACCTGAAGGGTCGAAGAAGCCGCGCGGCTGGAGGAGCAAACCGCCGCCCCCGGCTTCTGGGACGACCAGGAAGCGGCGCAAAACCTGCTGCAAAAGCTGACCCGCCAAAAGACCGTCATCAGCAATTTCAACGCTCTCAGCAGCCGTCTGGAAGACGTGCAGACGCTGCTGGAGCTGGCGCTAGAGGAAAACGACGAGAGCCTGGAAAAAGAGATCGAACAGGATCACGCCGCTCTGGCCAAAGAGCTCGATAAGCTGGAGATCGAAGTGCTGTTCAGCGGCCCGTACGACGACCACGACTGCATCGTCTCGCTGCACGCGGGCGCGGGCGGCACCGAAGCGCAGGACTGGGCGGATATGCTCTACCGTATGTATACCCGCTTCTGCGAGAAAAACGGCTTCAAATGCGAGGTGCTGGATTATCTGGACGGCGAGGAGGCCGGCTTAAAAAGCGTCACCCTCGGTATCGAGGGGCCGCACGCCTACGGCCACTTCCGCTCGGAAAAGGGCGTGCACCGGCTGGTGCGTATCTCGCCTTTCGACGCTTCGGCCCGCCGGCACACCTCGTTCGCCTCGGTGGACGTTATGCCGCAGGTGCAGGAGGATAACGAGATCGTCATCAACCCGGAGGACTTAAAGATAGACACCTACCGCAGCGGCGGCGCGGGCGGCCAGCACGTCAACAAGACGGATTCCGCCGTGCGCATCACCCACCTGCCCACCGGCATCGTCGTGCAATGCCAGGACGAACGCTCGCAGTATAACAACAAGGACCGCGCGATGAAGCTGCTGCTGGCGCGGCTGCTGGAAGAAAAGGTGCGCGAGCGGGAAAAAGAGCTGGCCGAGCTGCGCGGCGAGCACACCGACATCGGCTGGGGCAACCAGATACGCTCCTACGTCTTTCAGCCCTACCGCATGGTGAAGGATCACCGCACCGGCGCGGAAACGGGCAACGTGGACGCCGTGATGGACGGCGATCTGCTGCCGTTCATGAGCGCCTATTTGAAGGAATTTAAGGGTTGAGCGCATAAGATATCAGGATCGGGAGGAATTTTTCGTGGATACTGTGGCATTGGAAGCTACGGCCAAAGCAATGCGGCGCGAGATCATCAAAATGATAACCGCCGCCGCCAGCGGCCACCCCGGCGGCTCGCTTTCCGCCGCCGATATTCTGACGGTGCTTTATTTTGACAAAATGCGGCTGCGCCCGGAGGAGCCGCGCTGGGAGGGGCGGGATTATTTCGTCCTCTCCAAGGGGCACGCCGCGCCCGCCCTTTACGCGGCGCTGGCGCTGCGGGGCTTCTTCCCCGTGGAGCAGCTGGAGACGCTGCGCCGGCTGCACAGCCCGCTGCAGGGCCACCCCGTCAGCGCCAAGGTGCCGGGCGTGGACGTATCCACCGGCTCGCTGGGGCAGGGTATCAGCGCGGCCTGCGGCATCGCCAAGGGCTTGAAGATAGACGGCAAAAAGAACCGCGTCTATGCGCTGCTCGGCGACGGCGAATGTCAGGAGGGCGAAGTCTGGGAAGCGTTGATGTTCGCCGCCCACTATAAGCTGGACAACCTGACCGTCATCATCGACAAAAACCGCCTGCAGATCGACGGCCCGGTGGCGGAGGTGATGTCCACCGACCCGCTGGATAAGAAGTTGGACGCTTTCGGCTTCAACGTGCTGCTGGTGAACGGTCATAATCTGGAGAGCATCGGCCAGGCGATCGACCGCGCGCAGCACGAAAAGAGCCGCCCCACCGCCATCATCGCCAACACGGTGAAGGGGCGCGGCGTTTCGTTCATGGAAAATCAGGCGGGCTGGCACGGCACGGCGCCCAAGCCGGAGGAAGCCGCCCAGGCCCTGCAGGAGCTGGCCTGAGCAAGGGAGGAAGATACTGTGGCAGAGAAAATTGCGACCCGCGACGCCTACGGCCAAACGCTGGCGGAGCTGGCGGCCGAAGATACGCAGCTTGTCGTGCTGGACGCCGACCTGGCCAAATCCACCAAAACGGCGGAATTTGCCAAGGTCGCCCCGGAGCGTTTTATCGAAATGGGCATCGCGGAACAGAATATGATCGGCGTGGCGGCAGGTCTGGCCACGCTGGGCAAGCACGTTTTTTGCAGCTCGTTCGCGATATTTGCGGCGGGCCGCGCCTTTGAGCAGGTGCGAAACGCCCTGGCTTATCCGGGCCTGCCGGTGACGGTGGCAGCGACGCACGCCGGCATAACCGTCGGCGAGGACGGCGCTACGCATCAGGCCGTGGAGGATATCGCTATCATGCGGGCGATCCCCGGCATGACGGTGATCGTGCCGGCCGACGCCAAAGAGACCGCGCAGGCCGTGCGCGCTCTGGCCGCCTACGACAAACCGGCCTATCTGCGGCTGGGCCGTCTGGCGGTGGAGAGCGTTTTGCCGGAAGATAGCCAGTTTGCTGTCGGCAAGGGGCTGGTGCTGCGCGAGGGCAAAGACGCGGTGATCTTCGCCTGCGGCCTGATGGTGCAGGAGGCGATGCGCGCCGCCGAGCAACTGGCGGCCGAAGGTATCAACGTAACGGTGGCGGATATGGCCTCCGTAAAACCGCTGGACGAAGCGTTGGTCGTCCGCCTGGCTAAAGAATGCGGCGCGGCCGTCACAGCCGAGGAGCATAACGTGATCGGCGGGCTGGGCGGCGCGGTGGCCGAGGTTTTGGCCGAAAACTGCCCGATACCCCTGCTCCGCGTCGGCGTTGCCGACCGCTTCGGCCAGTCCGGCAAACCGGCCGAGCTGATGACGGAATACGGCCTGACGGCGGAAAACGTCGCCGCCAAGGTGCGCGAAGTAATCAAACGGAAAAAGTGACCGAACCGCAAAAATAAACTCAAACAGCCCCGGCCGGGTAACAAAGCGACCCGCCGGGGCTGTTTTTATGCCAACGGGCCAAGGCCGCCTCTCCGGCGGCAGCCCTCCCTCAATCGTCCACGTACTCAACGTGGTAATGCTTCAGCCAGTAGTTGATCTGCAAAAAATAGGCGATAGTCTGCGGCGTCAGCATCAGCTGGCCGTACCACGGCGTCTGCACGTCGCTGACCAGCAGCCGCTCCAGCGCGTCGCGGCGGCAGAAATCCAGCAGGGGCGCGTTGCCGTCCGCCAGCACCTGCCGCAAAAGGTCGCTCACGGCGGCCAGGTAGACCGGGTTATGCGTTTTGGGGTAGGGGCTTTTTTTGCGCCAGAGCACCTCGTCCGGCAGCCAGCCGCGCATGGCCTCGCGCAGCAGGCCCTTCTCATGCTCCTGCCAGTCCTTGAACGCCCACGGCACGGTGTAGAGATACTCCGCCACCCGCCAGTCGCAAAACGGCACGCGCACCTCCAGCCCGCTCCACATACTCATGCGGTCTTTGCGGTCCAGCAGCGTCTGCATGAACCAGGTGAGGTTCAGCGCCATCATCTCTTTCACCCGGCGGTTTTCGCCCGTGCACTCCGGCAGGATATCCGCCTCGGCCAGCGTCTTTTCGTAGGCCGCGTCGATATAAGCCGCGCCGTCCACAGCCGCCGCCAGCTCCGGCCGCAGAAACTCGCTCCGCCAGGCGGTAGACTGCGCCCAGGGGAAGCCGTATTTGGCGCGGATCTCCGGGTCGCGATACCAGGGATAGCCGCCGAAGATCTCGTCCGCGCACTCGCCGGAGAGCGCCACCGTCACCTCTTTTTTGATCTCGCGGCAAAAGAGCAGCAGCGAGCTGTCCACGTCGGCCATGCCGGGCAGATCGCGTGCCTCCACCGCCTCGAACAGGGCGGGAGCCAGCGTCTCGCTCTCCAGCACCACCAGATGATTCTCGGCGTGCAGCGCCGCGTTCATGCGGCGGATAAACGCCTCGTCGCTGTTCGGCTGAAATTTGCTCCGCTTAAAATAGCGCTCGTTATCGCGATAAGTGACGGAAAACGTCTTGAGCCGCCGGCCGCTCGCGTTATAATATTTGTCCGCCACGGCGGCGATCAGGCTGGAATCCAGCCCGCCGGATAAAAAGCAGCCCAGCGGCACGTCGCTCACCAGCTGGCGTTCGATCGCGTCTTCCACCAGAGAGCGCACCTTGGCCGCCGCCTCGGCAAAGCTGTCGTGGCAAGGCGCGTCCTGCAACCGCCAATACGCCCCCTCATGCCAGCCCGCCGCGTCGAACGTCGCCATACCGGCCGCGGGTATCTCCCCCACCCCGCGGAACACGCCGCAGCCCGGCGTGCGCCCCGGCCCCATAAAGAATATCTCCGCCAGCCCCTGCCGATCCAGCTGCGGCCGCACCAGCGGGTGCGCCAGCAGCGCCTTCAGCTCCGAGCCGAACAGCAGCGTATCGCCCCGCAAAGCATAGAACAGGGGCTTGACGCCGAAGCGGTCGCGCGCCAGAAACAGCCGCCCCGCCGCCGGCTCCCAAACCGCGAACGCGAAGATGCCGTTTAAGCGCGGCAGCAGCGCCTCGCCCCATTCGGCGAAGCCGTGCAGCAGCACCTCGGTGTCCGAATGGCCGCGGAACTGATGCCCCGCCGCCAAAAGCTCGGCCCGCAGCTCCCCGGTATTATATATTTCACCGTTATATACCAGCGCCAAACGCCGCCCCTGCCAGTCCAGCCGCATGGGCTGCCGGCCGCCGGCCACGTCCACCACCGCCAGCCGCGCGTGGAGCAGCGCCGCGTGGCTGTCCCAAAAAATGCCGTCCTGATCCGGCCCGCGCCGCCGCAGCGTATCCTGCATGGCTCGCCAGACGGGCAGCCGCGCCTCGCCGAACTCCTC
>CANQSW010000050.1 GCA_947626615.1 uncultured Peptococcaceae bacterium
CCGCTGCCGAACAGGTTTTGGCCGAGGAAGCCCTTTTCCCGCGCCGCCGCCATAGCAATCTCCAGCCGGTGTATGCTCAGGGGATATTCCGCCCGCACGTAGATGATGCCCTGATGGCAGCCGATAGCCCGCGCCGCGATAGCCATGCCCTCCAGCACGGCGTGCGGGTCGCTCTCCAGCACGCTGCGGTCCATAAACGCGCCGGGGTCGCCCTCGTCCGCGTTGCAGATGATATATTTTTCGCGGCCCGCGGCCTCGCGGCAGGCCTGCCACTTCCGCCAGGTGGGGAAACCCGCCCCGCCCCGGCCGCGCAGCCCGGAGGTCTTGATTTCCGCGATGACTTCCTCCGGCGTCATTTCCAGCACGGCCTTTTGCAGCGCCTGATAGCCGCCGCGCGCGATATATTGTTCGATATCCTCCGGGTCGATCACGCCGCAGTTACGCAGGGCTATGCGCGTCTGCCGGGTGAGGAAAGCCGTTTCTTCCGGCGAAAGCAGCAGATCCTCCTGCACCGTGCCGCCCGCGATATGCTCCTTGACGATACGCTCGGCCTTGGCCGCGTCCACCCGGCCGTAGAACCAGCTTTGCGTGCCGTCGCTCACCTCCACCAGCGGTTCGGCAAAGCAAAGGCCGATACAGCCCACGCGCTCCGTTTTTATGTCCAGCCCGGCGGCGGCAAGCGCCGCGTCCAGCGCCTCGCGCGTTTTGCCCGCGCCGGCGGCCAGCCCGCAGCTGCCGAGGCCGATCTTTATGCTCCAGGCATTTTTCATGCTTTTGCCTCCTCTCCGGCGGCGGCAGCCAGCCCGCGCAGCACCCGGCGTACCGAATCGCCCGTCAGGTTGCCGTAGACCTCGCCGTTGATCATCATAGCCGGAGCCAGCGAGCAGCAGCCCAAGCAGGCCACGTGCTGCAGCGAAAACAGACCGTCGGCAGTCGTTTCACCGTCGCCGATACCAAGCTCCTCCGCTACGATAGCGGCGATGCTTTCCGCCCCGTTCACGTGGCAGGCCGTTCCCTGGCAGAGCATGATCAAATAGCGCCCCACCGGCTGCAAACGGAACTGCGCGTAAAACGTGGCCACCCCCATGATCTGCGCCGGCGCGACGCCCGTGGCGGCGCTGATAGCCCGCAGAGCCTCCGCCGGCAGATAGCCGTAAATATCCTGCGTTTTCTGTAATATCGTGATGAGCGAGCCGGGCACTTTAGCGTATTCCGCCAGCACCGGCTCCAGTTTGGTCAGATCTTCTTGTCGTCTGATCGACGCCATTGTCGCTTTTCCTCCTATGTTCTCAAATATCGCTGCGCCGCCGCCCCGCGGCAGTTTTTCTCTTTTTGGCGCTACATACTATTCTACAACAAGATATGCGTTTTGTAAAAGCTAAATTTTTGCCTCGCACGCAAAAAGTCGGAAGGCAGCTATCGCCCTCCGGCTTTCCGCTTATCTCCGGCGTTTGCCCGGCCGTTTTGTTTTCGACCGCCCGGCGGGCGCTTAAATTTCCACCACGCCGTCAAAGAGATTTTCAGCGCTGCCCGTCATCACGACGTTTTCGCCGTCATAGCTGATGATCAGATCGCCGCCCGGCTGCTTCACGGTGATATCCTCGCCCTTGGGGCAATGGCCGTTCAGCACGGCCGCCACCACGGCCGCGCAGCTGCCCGTGCCGCAGGCGGCGGTGTAGCCGTTGCCGCGCTCCCACACGCGCATTTCCAGCGTATGCTCGTTGAACACGCGGACGAACTCCACGTTCACGCGCTCCGGGAACCACTCGTGGTGCTCAAAATACCAGCCGATCTGGCGCAGCGGCACCTGCTCAAGATTCTGGCAGAACACGACGACGTGCGGGTTGCCGACCGAAAGGCAGGTGGCGTTATACACTTTGCCCTGCACGGTGATAGGCTGGTCGATGAAGCTCTCGCCCTCCACCAGCATCGGCAGAGCCTTGGGCTCCAGCTGCGGTTTGCCCATAGAGACTGACGCGCCCCAGACCTGGCCGTTTCGCTTGATCAGGGCCAGCTCCTTTACGCCGTAATCCGTTTCGATGCGCATATTCATTTTTTCCACGATCTTATGGTCGTAGAGGTATTTACCGACGCAGCGGATAGCGTTGCCGCCGATACCGCCGTTGCTGCCGTCCACGTTATAGACCTTGACGTAAACGTCGGCCTTATCGGAGGGGCAGATCATCACGACGCCGTCGCCGCCCACGCCGCGGTGGCGGCTGCACAGGCGCACGGCCAGGCCGGCGGGGTTGTCCAAATGCTGGTGCAGGCAGTTGAAGTAAATGTAATCGTTGCCGCAGCTCTGCATTTTGGTGAACGCCAGCTTCTCCGGTTCGCGCCGCAGGTGGTTGATATCCACCAGCTCCACGCTCTCCTGCGTGTAGAGGCTCTGCAAGCTGTCGGCCAGCACGTTGGCGGTATCTATCGAGGTGAGGCAGGGTATGCCGCGCTCCACGGCCTTGCGGCGGGTGATAACGCTGTCCTTGTTGGGGTTGCGGCCCTTGGCCGAAGTGGAGATGACGAAGTTTATCTTCCCCTGCTCCATCAGCTTCAGCGCGTTGTTGGCGCCCTCGTGTATCTTTTCCACAAAGACCGAATCTATCGAAGAATCGGCCAAAACGCGGCCCGTGCCGGCCGTGGCGTAGATCTCAAAGCCCATGTCGGCGAATTTTTTCACCACCGGCACGATCTCCGCCTTATCGCGGTCGTTCACCGTCACGAAAAGCCCGCCTTTTTTGTCCAGATTATAACCGGCGGCCACCAGACCCTTATAGATAGCCTCCTCAAAGCTCGTGCCGATACCCAGCACCTCGCCGGTGCTCTTCATCTCCGGCCCCAGCTGGTTGTCCACGTTCAGCAGCTTCTCGAACGAGAAGATCGGCACCTTCACCGCGCAATAGCAGGGTATCGGATAAAGCCCCGTGCCATAGCCCATATCGGCCAGCTTTTCGCCCAGCAGAGCCTTGGTGGCCAGGTCTACCATCGGCACGCCCGTCACCTTGCTGAGATACGGGATAGTGCGGGAGGAACGCGGGTTCACCTCGATGACGTAGAGCTTGCCGTCTTTGATCAGGTATTGAATATTGACCAGACCGCGCGTTTCCAGCTCCACCGCCAATTTTTTGGTGGTGTCCACGATAGTCTGCACCATGTCGTCGTTGATGTTATACGAGGGATAAACGGCGATAGAGTCGCCGGAATGGACGCCGGCCCGCTCGATATGTTCCATGATACCGGGTATCAGGATATCCTCGCCGTCGCAGATAGCGTCGATCTCCAGCTCTATGCCCTGCAGATACTTGTCGATCAGCACCAGATTGTCCACGTTCTGCTCCAGAATGATCGCCATGTATTCTTTGATGTCGTCTTCGTTGAAGGCGATGATCATATTCTGGCCGCCCAAAACGTAGGAAGGCCGCATCAGCACGGGGTAGCCGATACGCTCGGCCGCCGCCAGCGCCTCGGCGGTAGTTTTCACCGTCTCGCCCTTGGGGCGCGCCACGTCCAGCTTGTTCAGCAGAGCGTCGAAGCGGCCGCGGTCTTCGGCACGGTCGATACTGTCGGCCGAAGTGCCAAGTATCCTCACGCCGCTTTTATCCAGATAATTGGTCAATTTTATCGCCGTCTGGCCGCCGAAAGCGACGACCACACCGTAGGGCTGCTCCGTCGCGATGATGTTGCCCACGTCTTCTTCGGTCAGCGGCTCGAAATACAGCCGGTCGGCCGTATCGAAATCGGTGGAGACGGTCTCCGGGTTGTTGTTGACGATAGCGACCTCATAGCCGGCCCGCTGCAGCGCCCACACGCAATGCACGGAGGCGTAATCAAATTCGATGCCCTGGCCGATACGGATCGGCCCGCTGCCCAGCACCATGACGGTGGGCTTGGGGGCCTGTCGCTCCGCCAGAAACTCGGCCGCTTCGTTCTCCTCGTCGTAGGTGGAATAGAAATAAGGCGTTTCGGCCGCAAACTCGGCGGCGCAGGTGTCCACCATTTTATAAACGGCGCGGCGGGGAGCGGCGATCTCCTGCCCGGAATATTTCTCGATGATCTTATCCGGGAAGCCCAGCCGCTTGGCCGCCAGGTATTTTTCTTCGTCCAGCCCCTGTTTGAGGCTCGCCTCCATCGCGGCGATGTTGGCGATCTTGCTCAAAAACCAGAGGTCTATTTTGGTGATATCGTGTATCTCCTGCAGGCTAACGCCCTGCTTGATAGCCTGATATATCACGAAAAGCCGCTCGTCGGTGCAACTGTGGAGCGCGTCTTTGATCTCCGCCGGGGTCATTTCCAGCTGACGGTGGCCGTTTAAGTCCAAAAGCCCGATCTCCGCGCCGCGCACGGCCTTCATCAGCGCCTGCTCAAAGCCCGCGCCGATAGCCATGACCTCGCCGGTGGCCTTCATCTGCGTGCCCAGGTCGCGCTTGGCATAAACGAATTTGTCGAACGGCCATTTGGGGAATTTTACGACCACGTAATCCAGCGCCGGCTCAAAGGCCGCGGCCGTTTTGCCGGTGACGGCGTTTTTGATCTCGGAGAGCGTATAGCCGATAGCGATCTTGGCCGCCACCTTGGCGATCGGATAGCCCGTCGCCTTGGAGGCCAGCGCCGAAGAGCGCGAAACGCGCGGGTTCACCTCGATGACGGCGTATTCAAAGCTGTCCGGATTCAGCGCGAACTGGCAGTTGCAGCCGCCCTCCACCTGCAGTTCGTTGATGATGTCCAGCGCCGCGGTGCGCAGCATTTGATATTCTTTGTCGGAGAGCGTCACCGCCGGGGCGATAACGATACTGTCGCCGGTATGTACGCCGACGGGGTCCAAGTTCTCCATGGAACAGACGGTGATGTTGTTGCCGAGGCTGTCGCGCATGACCTCGAATTCGATCTCCTTCCAGCCGGCCACGGATTTTTCCAGCAAAATCTGGTGGATCGGCGAAAGACGCAGGCCGTTATCCGCGATCTCGCGCAGCTCCGCCTCGTTGTTCACGATGCCGCCGCCGCTGCCGCCCAGCGTGAACGCCGGCCGCACGATGACGGGATAGCCCAGCTTTTCCGCCAGCAAAACGGCGTCTTCCACGGTGTTGACGATATCGGAGGGGATACAGGGCTGGCCGATCTTCAGCATCGTCTCTTTGAAGAGCTGCCTGTCCTCCGCGCGCTCGATCGTGTCGGGCCGGGCCCCCAGCAGGCGCACGTTATGCGCGGCCAAAAAGCCCTCCTTGGCCAGCTGCATGGAAAGCGTCAGGCCAGTCTGCCCGCCCAGAGTGGAGAGTATGCTGTCCGGCTGCTCTTTTTCGATGATACGGCGCAGCACCGGCAGCGTCAGGGGTTCGATATAAATTTTGTCGGCCATGGCGCTGTCCGTCATAATGGTGGCGGGGTTGGAGTTTACCAGCACCACCTCCAGCCCGTCCTCCTTGAGGGCGCGGCAGGCCTGCGTGCCGGCGTAGTCAAATTCCGCCGCCTGGCCGATGACTATCGGGCCGGAGCCGATCACTAAAACCTTTTTTATCCCGGGATTGAGCGGCATTATTTTCCCTCCTTATGCGCGTCTATCATAGCCACGAAACGGTCGAACAGAAAACCGGTATCCAGCGGCCCGGCCGCCGCCTCCGGGTGGAACTGCACCGAAAACACCGGTTCGTTTTGATAATCTATGCCCTCGCAGGTGCCGTCGTTGGCGTTCACGAAGCGAACTTTCGCGCCCGCCGGCAGCGAATCGTTCAGTACGGCGTAGCCGTGGTTCTGGCTGGTGACGTAGACTTTGCCGGTCTCGACGTCTTTCACCGGCTGGTTCGCGCCGCGGTGGCCGTAGGGCAGCTTGGCCGTTTTGGCCCCGTGGGCCAGCGCCAGCAGCTGATGCCCCAGGCAGATGCCGAACGTGGGTATGCCGCTTGGCAGCACCTTTTGCAGCTCCGCCACGATGTCCATATTATCGGAGGGATCGCCCGGGCCGTTGGAAAGCATGATGCCGTCCGGGCGCTCGGCCAGGATAGCGTCCGCTTTGGCCCCCGCCGGCATATTCACCACGCGGCAGCCGCGTTTGGCCAGGTTGGCCGCGATGCTGCCCTTGGCCCCGAAATCCCACAGCACGACTTTCCGCCCCTCGCCCAGTGGCGCGGCGTCAGAGCGGCTGACGGTCTTAACGGAATCCGTCACGCGGTAGGCTTTTATCTCCGCCAGCACTTCTGGCGTAACTGCCGGGTCGGCGGTTATTTTGGCGTTCATCACGCCGTGTTCGCGGATAATGCGGGTCAAAGCGCGGGTGTCGATGCCGCATAAGCCCACAATGTGATTCTGCATTAAAAAAGTGTCAAGGCTGCCCTCGGAGCGGAAGTTGGAGGGTTCTCGGCACCATTCGCGCACGATATACGCCTTTAAGTGCGGCTTTTCGCTTTCCAGATCGGCCGGTATCACGCCGTAATTGCCGATGAGCGGAAAAGTCTGCACCACTATCTGACCGTAGAAACTGGGGTCGGTCAGCGTTTCCAGATAGCCCACCATGGCGGTGGTGAAAACCAGCTCGCCGACGACCTCGCCCGGCCAGCCAAAACCGCTGCCCTCGAACACGCGGCCGTTCTCCAAGATAAGATACAGCTTCTGCACAAAAACCACTCCTGTTCCCCGGGAACTTTTGCCGGGCGCAAAATGCCCGGTCTCCAAATTGTCTAATTATAGCATATATTGCCCGCCCAAATCAATAGCCGGGCGGCAGATATTGCGCTTTTGGCATAATTTGACCTCCCCCGGCGGACCGGGGGAGGTCTGAAAGCATTTAACGTTTACTCGGCGTCGTCCATGTTATAGGTGATGACGACTTCCTGGCTGGCATTGTTGTAGGTGCAGACGCAATGCAGCTGCTCCGATACGTAACGGATCGGCACGAAGGTGGTGTTGGCCTTGACCTCCGGAGCTACGCCGAAGCCGCTGATGACCTTGCCCACCGTCATATACAGGCGCTCGTCGCCCTTGCTGATCGTGATCTGCTTGGTGGCGGAATCATAGAAAACGCTCGCGCCCAGAGATTCGGCGATCGCCCGCAGCGGCACTTCGGTGCGCTGGCTGTTGATGTAGGGCGCGGCGGCCAGCTGATACGTCTTGCCGTTGACGATGTAGTTCACGTTGCCGATACGCATGACCACCTTGACCGGCTCGCCAGACACCGGCGTGTCGGTGCCGCTGCCGTTGCGGTCGATAGTGATGCGGTAGGTGTTGCTGTCGCCGCTTTCAGCCGTCACCACGACGGAGACGTTGGTGAAGTTGGTGGAGAGCTTGTATTCGTCGGAGGTGCGGCCGCTCTTAACGGTGTCGCCGTTGACGGTGATAGTGGCGGAGGAATCGTCCGCCGTGGGGGTCACGGTATAATTCTTGGCGTTAGCGCCGACCGAGGCCGTGTAGGTCAAGGTCTTGGTGGCGAACGAAGGCGTGAGCGCGACCTTAACGCCGTCCACCGTCAGCACGAGGTTATCCAGCGTATCGGTATCGTCCAGCTTGCGGCCGACGATCTCAAATTCGTAATCCTTATATTCCTCGAAGTTCGGGCTGTAAGAGCGGATAGTCACCACGTCCTCGTCATAGAGCTTGACGGGGGTGCAATAGCTGCCGTCTTCCAGCTCCGTCACCGTGTCGCCATAGGCCAGCAGCACGATGCTGTCGGTGTCGTCGATCTCGGGCCGGAAGCTGAAATAAGAGGAATCGTCGCCGGCTACCAGTTCGTAGCTGGTCTTGTATTCGTCAAACGAAGGATCGGAATCTATCTCCGTCAGGCTGCTGGCGGTCTTGCTGGTGCCGCGTTTGATCCGCAGATCGTCAAGCCCGGCGCTGCTGCCCTTTTCCACCACGGCGCGCACGATGTAAATGCTGTATTCCTCGTCGTCGTCGTTGTCGTCGGTAATGACCATATCATAGGAGCTGCGGCCGGTGCTGCTGTTCAGCTCGTCGCTCTCCTCGCCGTCGTTCACTCTGGTGCCGTCGATCTTCACTCTATAGCAATCGTCGCCGTAATCCGGCGTCAGCGTGACGTATCTTTCGCCCCGCGGTACGCAGATGTAATAATCGTGGATACTCTCGTCGAAGGCCGGGAACATCTCGTATTTGTCGCCGCTCTCGCCCTTCACCGTCAGCTTATCCAGCAGATCCATGTGGCTGCTGCTGGCCGAGGAGCTGCGCTCGATATCGAATCTATACTCGGCAACTTCGTCGTCGTCCTCGTTGTAGACGTTCAAATAGACGCTGACTTTGCCCTTCGTAGGCACGTCGATATCCCAGGAATTGTTTTTGGAGCTGCTGTCGTTACATTCCACGGTGTAATCGTCGTTCTCCATATACACCTTGACGCGCAGCTCGTCCACGTCCTTGGGCACGAGCAGAGTGTTCGTTTCTTCAAGGGAGTCAAATTCCTTTTCAAAATCCTCGCCCTTGCCGACGTTGGTGAAAAGCACCGATTCGATGCCCTCCAGGCCGCGGGTCAGATCCAGCGTGTAGCGGGTCTGGCGTTCGTCGTCATCGTCATAGATGTTAATGGTAACGCGGATAGTTTCGTTTTCGTCCAGCGTAACGTAATATTCATCGTCGCTGTCCTGTCTGACTTCGCCGGTCAGGGTAGCATAGCCGTCGATCGTGCGCGGCACGATGCGTACCCGCCGCCAGTTGACAGTCTCCGACATTTTGCTTCTGATATCGTCCTCATCGATCCTGATACGGCTGGAGCTGTTGTAATAATCGTAAAGGTCGATACGATCCAGCTCGTACTCTTTGCTGGCTGCCAGAGCCGCCTGCGCCATGGTCAAAAACAGCGTCAACGCCAGCACCAACAGGGCCAAAACCTTTGCTTTTCGTTTCAACATAACGATCCTCCTTATACACAATCTTGATTTTGACGCATACGCGCCTATTTAGATACATTCTATCACATTAAAAGCAAATATACAACAGCATATTGACATTTTTTTGCTGAAAATGCTGTTTTTTGCCCAGTTCTAGAGGTGAAACACCTTTGGCAGCATATCCGAGAGCCGCCAGACCTGATAAGCGTCGTCCGCCGCCTCGCCAAATTCCGCCTCCGCCGGCAGAATTATCGGAAAATCCGGCGGCGCAAACTCGGCAAGCACCTGCAAACAGAGCGCGCAGGGCTGCGCCGTCACCGCCAGAGCCGCCGGCGGCATATCCGGGCCGAGCAGCCCCGCCGCCACCGCCGCAAATATCGCCACCCGCTCGGCGCACACCGTCGCCCCGTAAGAGGCGTTTTCCACGTTGCAGCCCGTCATTATCTCGCCGCCCGCCAAAAGCAGAGCCGCGCCCACGTAAAAATGCGAATACGGCGCGTAGGCCCGCCCCGCCGCCTCGCGCGCCTTGGCCAGCAGCTGCGGCGCGTAGACCGGCAGCAGGTCGGCCTGATACGCCCGCAAGTTTTTGCCGTCAGTTTTGGTCATTTTTTTTCGCCTCCATAATTTATATGGCGTAAATATTGGTCTC
>CANQSW010000051.1 GCA_947626615.1 uncultured Peptococcaceae bacterium
TCGGCAAGCTGTACAGTTATGAATTGATTGTCAAAAACTGAGTGAAGCAATCCTCTTTTATATGACTTGAGGAGGTCCAGCAATCGGCGTTGGGCTTCGATGCGACGCTCCAACAAATTCATAAAAGCTGCAATTTTCTGTTGCTCCTTTATATTTTTAGGGAGTGTATGGCGTGTAGCAAAAAAATCCTCTGTTGGCACATTGAGCAGACCGTGATTTCGTGCGCCTTCGGCAGCGATCTTGTAGATTTCCTTGTACCATTTCAAGGAATCGAAGTAAGTTTTTATGAAATCCGAGTCATAATTCTTTACAGAAAAACAGATGTAGAGTGTTGAGAGCGCCCCCATAGGGTAACGATCAAGTCTTTTGATTGAACCGAAATCAAACCCGACTGAATAACTTTTATTATAGGCAAATTCACCGTTCAGCAACAGATAATACCCGCTCATATCTTTGCTGGCAACGGTTTTATTGAAGTATGAGATTTGCTCTACAAGACCGTCTTTCGATGATATGGTCAATGGGAGGTTACTTTCGTTTTGGCTGTTTTTGCGAGTGATCCTGTCTGTAAAATCAGATAAGCGAACTGTACGCCATTCCCCCTCAAACCCCGGAAACCGCAGCTTGGGCACAAGCGCCTTTTGACTATTACTTGAGGATTACAATAGTGACTTAATACCTCCATAATTGCTATAGGAGGTGGTCACTATGACTGAAAACACACATTACAAGACGCTTATAAACGAATGGCTGAAAGCCAAGCAGCCCATGATCACAGCGTCGACACACGCAAACTTCGTGTTGATCGCAGAGAATCATCTGATTCCGTATTTCGGGAAAAGAAAAATCGGCTCGATCACCGAAGCCGATATCCAAGAGTTCATTTTGCACTTGTTCCGAGAAGGTAGACTGGACAATACAGGGGGTTTGACCGTCAAAACCATTCGAGATGTCATACTCGTGCTGCGGCTGTCCCTGACATACGGGTACAAAGAAAAAGCGATTCCGCTTTTGAATTGGGAGTTGCTGGAATATCCAAAAGAAAAAGGAGTCCACAGAGTCATTTCCTTATCCAAGGAGCAGGAGCAAGAGCTGATACAGTGCATTTATCTTCATCTTGACCGCAAGTCGGCAGGCATACTTATTGCTTTGCTCACCGGGCTTCGTATTGGTGAGCTGTGCGGTTTGCAAATGTGTGATATCTCATTGGCAGATAACACGATCACGATCAGCCGAACGGTTCAACGTATCTACGACAAACGCAAGGGCAAAACCTACATAAACATTGGCGCGCCGAAAACAAAAAGTTCTAGCCGCATTATCCCGTTTCCATCTTTGCTCGGAAATATTATACGGAAATACATAACAGATAACCCAAACCATTATTTTCTGACGGGAAGGGCGAAGCCGACTGAACCGAGGACTTATCGTCAATACTTTGCACGTTTTCTGAAACGGTATGATCTGCCCAAAGTAAAGTTCCACGAGATCAGACACACGTTTGCAGTTCGCGCGATCGAGATCCCTGACTTCGATATAAAGTCGCTTTCTGAGATACTTGGGCATAAAAATGTGTCGTTTACGCTGAATGTTTACGGAAGCGCAAATCTGCAGCAGAAGATCAAATGTATGAATCTTTTGAATGATCTGCTGTAAGCGAGGCTGTCCGTATATTTTTGTAGCTCCCAGGGGCTGGCGGCGGGATGCCTTCGTCAACTGACATTAAAAAATAGCTTCTGAGGTCGGATATTGACTTCGGAAGCTATCTTTATCAATATTTTTAGGTTATTATAAGCTGCCAATACGATCAATTATTATGCCCCGGGATCAATTCATCAAGGTCTTGATTCATTTTTTTCAATTCGCGTTTTTCCTTATCCGTCAACTTATTGGGGAATTTCTCTGCCGTTTGATTTAGCACGACCTTCATTTTGAACATATTGGCAGGTTGGCGCAATATTTCTTGCTCGGTTTTAATTTGTTCTTTCGCGGCGATCTCATTAATAATTTGTTTTACATATTTTGTCAGATCGCTTCGTGCCGAATAATCCGCCGGAGCATAAAAATTCAGCCGCCCGTCATTATACAGTTGATATACCCCAGAACGATTATTTTTTTCAGGATCAAAAACGCCTATCGAATAGCCGCCTCTGCTTTTTACGAGACGCATACATGGTATATCTGTGGCGCTGTCGCCAATATAAACTATATTATCATATTGGATGCGCAGGTTTTCTTTCGGCACACTTTGATTTACACGCTCGTCGTATTCTTCCATATATCCTTTGGCGATCCTGAAAATGAATTGAGTTTTATTAGTATAATTGACTGCCTGGGCCGGCCATTCGGCGACGCCATCAGTGTTATAATAGTATGAAGAAGCGTAGATCCGCTTGATCTCGCCGGCGATCTTGCTTCCCTCAATGATCTCTTTTAAGCCGGAAGAGATAATATAGTGTTCAAGTTCCACACCTTTACTTGCGGCATAGTTGTTCATGCGCTTAAACCAAGTGTCTACGCCTTTGAACAACTCCACTTTTGCACCGGCCGCTTTGAAATATTCTCTTTTCAGAGATCTGCCTTTGAATTTTGAGTATTTGATTAATTCATACATCCAGGCCAAATTGTTGTCCATCAGGTTATCTTCCGCCAATTTGCCGGATTCTTGCCAAAAAACATCTTTTTCGATATCAAAAGACGGTATCAAAGTAAATGATTGCATATCATCTGATGACAAGGTTTTGTCAAAATCATAACAAATAGCCATAATGGGCTTTTTGGCTCTGATCTCTCTGTTGATTTCAGCATAAAATTCATCTAAATTTTTCATTATGTATCACCTTCGTACCCTCAACTTATCCCCTTGGAAAAAGGGCTCAGATCGATAAACAGATGCTTTAATTCTTCGGGGTCGGCACATTCCCTGAACAAATATTCCAACAGTTCCTCCTGCCGCGCCTGGCCCAGCGTCAGGCGATACAGCGACAATATCTTGATCAACCGTTCGTAAGAAACGGTGTCTCGGCTCATGGGATACATAGGTACGATCCGCTCTATCTTGATAGCTTGGTCCTTGCCAAAACACCAAAACGGCACCAGCTCCGATTGCTCAGGCTTTTTATCTGCCTGGGCTGCCGCAAACATTTCCGCCCAAATATCTGACTTGAAAGGGATATCGCCATATTTTTGGGCGATATTCTGTCGTATAGCCAAGCACTTATAGCGGTTGATACGGCCTTCTCTTTGTTCCAAGTCAATAGGGTTGCTGGGCAGATTCCAATGCATTACCTTGCGGCAATAGTTGTGGAAATCCAAGCCCTCCTGCCCGATGGAAGTAGACGCCAGCACGAATGGCCGCAAAGGGCTGTTGAAAGCGCCGCGAATATTGCCTTTGCGGTCGGCGCTGCTCTCATCGTTTCTGTCCGTCACGAATCCGACTGCGTAATGAGCGCGCATCTGATAACGCTCGCGTTCCCCCTGCAGCCTGCTGCGAAAAGTCTGAAAGGTATCCACGTCATAAGAAGCGGTATGTATACGCAGATCAGTCAGCATGATCTCCTGCACGTTAGCATCGCGGTGGTCGGCGTCAGCAAAGCCGACGTTCTCTCTGATCATATGCAGATACTCATCGAACATCGCCTGAAAACAGCCGTCTTTGCAATACAGCAAAACATCCTGCCAATGTGTATTATCGTCGGCTTTTTTGGTGTGGAATTGGCCGGCCGTCAGTTCCACCACAGCGGTGGCTTCGGTAGTATTAAAATAGTTGACGAAGATCTTGGCAAGCGAGGTGGCATACGCAATGTTCCCACCGTTGGAGCGATAAACACAGACCGCCGGAGACCCCAAGACCATATCCGTCAGAGTAGGGATAAGGTCATCCGGCATTCTGCCAAGCTCCAGCGCGCTGCCCAAACCAAATAAATATTTCAGGCGATCTATATGCGCCAAAAAAGCGCTGTTGCCGCGGTCGCTGCCGCCGGGGGCATCTTCATCGCCAACGGTATTGTTTGCCGAGGCCTCCAGCGCGGCAAACCAGCTTGTCACATACGCCGCGCCGTCCATGAGCATAGGGGCAAGGTAATACCACTTTGCGTCGGCAGGGCCGGCGGTAGTTTTTTCATACTGTTTCAGGGCGGTCAACCTGTCCCGCAGGCTGTTTCTGATCTGCCGTTCGATATCTGTTAAAGACATTTTCGCATTCAGCGCGCTGACAGGGTCATACAGCGAAGCTAATGTGGCGGAAGGATACAACAAACAAAACAGGCTCATCCTTTGCGGCTCGCCGCCGGAAAGCGAAAATTGCAAACGGTGATAGGGGTAGCGATACTTCGCGTTATACCGCAGATTCTTTTTTCTGATATTCTTGGTCTGCCTGTTCAGGCGGCCGACCGTCCGCTGTTCCGCTTCATAAGAGATCAGCGCGCCGATCATTCTGGGCACCATTTCCCAGGCAGAAAACACTAATATTTTGGAGAAATTTTGGCTGTCGCGGTAAGCGCCCTGCAGGGCATAGTAGGGCCTGCTGGGCGGGATCCAAAGATAAAGCTCCGCGCCTTTTTCGAAGGCTGCCTCTTTCAGTTTTTCCAGCCGGGCATTAACGGCGGGCAGTTTTTTGTAATTGTTTACTTTATTGGGGTCAAGCCAAAGCAGGTCGCTTTTGGCCAGGTCGATCTTGTCTTTATGGCCCGCAAAAAACTTCTCAATGTTCTGTTTTACTTTATAGTTGCGCATGAACGACAAGATATATGGGCTGCTCTTAACATAGTCCACCGGCAGGGAGTAGCCTGCGCCTATATCTTGCAACAGTTTCCCGGCTGCCAGATAAGCAGCGATATCCGCTTCCGTTACGGCCAGCGGCTGTTTTACGCTGCTGTCGTCCGTGTAGTCGCCCTGATCCATAACGGAGTTGCGCTCTGTGCGGCACACGCCGGCATACATGGCGTTTTCCGCCGCGTTTTTCACCTGCAGCACGGCGCTGCTGCCGGAAGCCAGTTCATGCAGAGCCACGGAATAATCCGACCACACCAGGTGGAATGCAGCGGTGTGACCGGCAAACAGAAAGTCCATAACTTGGAAAAATTCCGCATACGGCTCGTCCACCTGCGCCTCGTCGATCTCCTCCAGCGTCGAATAGAGCTTATATGGCGTGGCCGATAGCAGCAGAGTCCGGGTATTGCCGCCGCCCAGAAATTTCTGCGCCAGTATCCCGGTATCAGATTCCTGATGCGAATCCAGCAAAAATTTGAAACGCTGAAATTCGTCCATGATAACGAGATCAGGCTCCAACATCTGCGTGCCGATACGCGCAAACATGACGCGAAGCGCGTTCAAAAGATAGCCGTTCGTATACGGCGAGCTGCCTGCCGCCTGTTTGGCCAGGTGTTCTTGCAGCTGTTGCAGGATATGATGCTCCAGGTCGTATTCATATATCTTTTTGATGACCGAAGCCGGATAGACGCCGTTCGTCTTTTTCGCGCAGTCGATCACCCGGCACTCGTAGGCGTTTTTTGCCCAGCTCGACCAGGCTTTTTTAGCATTATAGACGAGCAGGGTCTCCAATTCAGCCTGATACGCCGCCAGCTCCGGCAAGCGGCGCAGTATGGCAAACATCAACGCTCTTTCGCTGACCATACCGCCGCCGTTGGTCATCTGAAAAGACGTGCCGGGAGTAAGCGGTATCAGCTGGATATAACCCTCCCGCAATGCTTCGTCGGCTTCCTGTTCCGCGATCTTCAAATGCAGCATAGATAAGCGGGTATCCGAAACGCCTTCGATCCTGGCGGTGTCGGATATTTTTAATTTTTGTATGTTCTGTCTGGCGATACCGATGTTGGAGCAGATATAAACCACTTTCATCAGATCGTCGTGCTGCTCCAGCCGCAGCCTGGCCGCTTTCACGATCACGCCGCGGGCTATCAGCGTTTTGCCCATGCCGACTTCATCTGCCACCAGCACCCGGTTCTGGCCGTGCCGAAACAGATAGTCGATACGCTCCACCGTCGCCCGCTGAAAGTCCTTCAGGGCGCGCATGGTGTTGGCTTCCACGGTATCTATATTAAATTTTGCCATGCCCGGCCTCCTGCTGATCTTTCAGTTTGAGGGTCTTTTTGAAGGTGGCGTAAAGCTCTCGGAATTCCTGCGGCACAACATCTTCTTTGGTGATCATCCGCACCAAATAGCCGATCTCCGTTATCTTTTCCGGCTCTTGCAGGGCTGCCCGCAGCATTTTTTCATACAAAGCGGGCAGACTGGCGTGGCCTTTCTGCCAAGCGCCGTTTGCGGCAGCAGATCTGCCTTCCAGCAGAGAAAGCAGATATTCGTCGCCCAAGATGAAGGCAACGTATTCCACAAAGGTCCGTCTATCTTTGATGACGCTGTTTACGACGGCATTTTCCCGCTCGGCCGGTATGCCGCGGGTCGGTATCATGATCATGCGTTCGATCTCCAAACCGTCGCCCTTGACGCGCAGCAGATAAAATTCCGAAACTTGCAGAATATCCAGCTGGCGGAAAAACATTTTCTGCGCAAGCGGCAGGGGATTATCGCGGCGAAACGGCGTGATAGAAATATCTCCGTCGGGTATCTGCCCGTCAACTGTCAAAGAAATATCATATTTGCCGTCCTGCTCCGTCACGTCGGCCCGCATGGGCAGCCGGCAAACGGCCTTGACGAGCTGCTCCAATCTTATGGCGGCTTCCTGCTGCGGGTCTGGCGCTGCCTCTGCGGGCGCAGCAGGTTCAAACGGGTTTTGCGTTCCGTCCGCTTTGCCGCAGAAAAGGTCGCTCAAAAATTTTTCGCCGTTGTAGTATCTGCTTTTTGTGCGAAGCCGCAGCAGCATTTCCACGTTGCTATGCACGGCGGCGTGGGTGGCGTTCATTGAGCCAAGATAGATATCCACGTCGGTATATTTCCGGCGCAGATACAGCTTGGCGTGGATATCCTGCTTTTGTTTAGCGCCGTCTGCGTCGGATATGGCGTCCTCACCGTCTACAATATCGTCCTTTAACGTGTAGATCTGGAAATTGTCAGATTGCGCGGCGGCGAATTTCGTCAGCTCGCTTTTGCGGGTTATAAGCGTCCGGGTGGTGCCGAGCAGCGAATGTTCCGGCTTGTTCCAGTATTCGATCATGCTGCCGGAGATAAATGGCGAAAACACGGCCAATTCATTGAAGCTATAATCTGCCGCGCCGCTTTTCTGGCTGAACAACGGGTCAGCCAGCATATTATACCCGGCAGCGCCGATGCCGAGCGGCATGATCTCAAAGTCGTCGCCAAACTCTTTGGTGTTCGTGCTAAAAGCCACGTTGCTTAAAGCGCCCCGCAGCTTCCGCAGAGCGTTTTGCTTGGCGGCGGCATTTTGTACGGCCGGGGATATTTTGCCGCATAAGAAATCCAAAAAGTGGAGGAGCGGCTGCGTTTTCTGAACTGTCGGCGCGCTTGGGTCGCTGTCCATCGCAAAACTTATATCCCAACTGCGGTCAAAGGTGAGATTACGGCTGAGAACAGCCAAACGATATTTATGTTCACCCTTGGCGTTCACGTATTGCAGCAGCCACATTTTGGGGTGGAAGGCCGGATAAAAACCGGCTGCTTTTGTTTTCGGCAAGGCCACCGGGATGATCATTTTTTCCAGCAGCAGCTCCAGAGGGCTTGATTTGCTCGGCATCTTGATCTGCCCGGCCTCGCAGAAGATCAGCAGCTTCTCGGAAACTTTCTGCAATGCGTTCAGCAGGCTGACGGGATCCTGCAAAAGTTTGCTGTCCATATCTTCCGCCAAACCAAGCGCCAGGCAGACAGCCGTGAGCGCCGCCAGGTCCAATGAATAGGTCGTTCCGACTGCAAACTGCAGCGAATAGCCAGCGGGCGGCAGCAGCATGGAACTGTAGCTCACACGGTCTTTCGTGTCGTTGGTCTTAAACATGCTCCGCCTCCTCGTCACGGTAGATATCCGTAATAATGCGTCTGGCGCTGAAGAAGCGGTAGTCCAGATAACGGCCGCCGATCCATATATCGTTCGAGAAATCGTCCCGCCGGCATAGTTTGGCTCTGCTGCGGGATTTTATCTCGATCTCACGGTCGAGCAAAGCCTGGTCGGCCTCGCCCAGATCTCCTGCGATAAGCGCAGTTTGCAGCCGCGTCAAAAAGCGCTTCAAACGGCCGTTGTTGACCTGCAATGTTTGCATCACGTCGTTTATATCAACCGACACCATGTGCGCCATGTTGGCGGCAATGGTCTGCCATTCAGCGGCGGCGTCAGCATTCTGGCCGTCGGAGAGGATATAGTTATACCTTACGCGGGATGTATAGACCAGACGATTGAAATCGCAGGCCAGCTGCATGGCTCTGGCCAGTTCCGGCGGCACGGCAGCGCCAATATCTTCGTATATGGCTGCAAAGGAAGTATATTTTTCAACGTCAATGCGGTTTTTCAGCAAATACGCCAACAGCGATGCGGGGACGCTCGTTTCTATTTTGTTGCGCAGAAAGCCGGCCTCGGAAGCCGTGAGCTGAACGGAAAGCTCGGCGCGCCAATCCCCGTAATAATCATCCGGCACAGAGAACAGCTGCAGCGCGGTTTCTCTGCCGGCATCAACGTCATCAGGATCGATACCGGCGGCCTCGTTGCCCTTGTTGCCTAAAGCGGACAGCTGCTTTTGCCCCTGCATAAAAACCGCGACTCTGATCAGTTCCGGGATCGTCAGATCACGCGTGCAGATACCGTAGGTGCAGATACCGTTCCAATAAATGTTTGAGGGCTTGCGCGCCACCCAATTAGCGGGTAAAACACGCCGGCCGATTATGCCGTCCTCGCCGGGGCAGTTTTGCAGCAAACGGATGCCGCAGTCTTTTTCTTCCTGATCGACGCGGCGCAGTATCTTGGCCGGCTCATTGCCATAGCGGCCTTCCGTTGCCTCTTTAAGCACATAGGGAACGATAAGGAAGTATTTTGCCACCGTCTGGACGGTAGACGTGCCGGGAAAAAACAGATTGGCAAAAGCGTCGCGGATCATACCGATGCCGATCTCATCTACCGCACCTTGTTCCTGCAGCAGATTCATAACGTCGAGTACTTTCTCGCGGTCCTCTTTACTAAAGTCCACCCAGCCTAATTGCATTGTTCTCACCTGTCGAATTTTCAATAATCGATAATATTATACCAACCAGGGCAAAAATAGTAAAGTTTTACGTGCCGACCGCAAAAAAGGGAGCATAGCCTCGTATGAA
>CANQSW010000052.1 GCA_947626615.1 uncultured Peptococcaceae bacterium
CAGTAGTTAAGCTCCTTAGCGCCGATGGTACTTGGTTTATTCCCGGGAGAGTAGGACGCCGCCAGAATTTTTTTGCCTAAAATACGGCAGGAGTATATTGCTCCTGCCGCTTTTGTTTAGCGGCGCGGCCCGCCGCGGCAAATAACCTTGCTGTGCTGTGTTTTGGTTCGCCATGCGTTCTAGGGCTGAGGCTAAATATTGACTTCATAATTTATGAATGATAAAATAAAAACCTACAAGGAGGAACCGATGATGAAAAAAGTAAACTGGATCGTTATTTTTGCATTATTGCTAACGCTTCTGGTAGGTTGCTCGGACGAGGCTTCGACAGAAAATAACGAAAATTTGCCGGAAGAAAAAGTTGAACAGAATGTGAAAACAGCAGAAGCAGCGAACGAAGAGGAACAACTTGAACAGAACCTGGAAGTCTCGAACGGCGTAAACGAAGAAGAACAAGCGGTTGAGGCTAGTGGCGATACTATAATCAACGACTTTATTGCTGCTTATAATAATGTTGCAGAAGTGCAAATTACAAATACGTCTTCTTTTGAGCCTCAAGATAAAGAGAGCGGTCATTACAGAACGGAATTTCGGCTTGGGGCGTGGAACGGTTCTGTCGGTACGACGGCGGCTATTGGTAACAGCGCGATTGATATTGTGTGTTATGGTAGTCACGGCGGAATATATGAAAATAAAAATTTACGCATTTATGTGACGTCGCCGTCTGTGGACGAAATATTTGAAATTTTTAAGATCGCCACGAAAGTGCTGGACGACACTGTCACTGGTGAAGAAATCCAAGAGGTCATCGACGACGTTAATGAATACGGTGATTATAATGGTTTTGTTATTGGTAATATGGAGCCGGGCACTATCATTATCAGCAAAGACGGCTGTGAAATGATGTTGACAATCGAGGGCTAAAACCGAGGAAATTTGAAACAAAAATTTGAATAATAACAAGGAAAATTGCCCAGATTTTGGCAAATAATAGCCCCGGAAAACGACTTCCGGGGCTAAATTTTTGGCAGGTTTAAGAAAGAGGGCGATATTTACGGGCTCTCATACCTTGCGCGGCTCTTCTTTTTGCGCGGCCGCGATCTTTTCCAACGTTGACAATATCGTCTGGCCCAGCTCCGTCTGCACGAGAAGCGCCAGAGAAGCCGGCGATCCCTGGATCTCGCGGCTTTTCAGCGTGGCCAGCAGCCCGGCAAAGACGAAATCGACCTGAAGCCGCTCTACGGCGGTAAGGCGTTTCGCGTCGATCGCAAAGATATCGAACCAAACCTGCCGGAGGAGGTCTGTGGTCAGCTGCTGCAAATAGGACGAATCGCTGCGGGCGCAGAGGATTATCCGCTCCGCGTGCGGCAGGATAGCCGCGTCCGCGGTCACCACGGGCCAGTCGCCGTCCCCTTGAAACGCGGCCAACAGCCCGGCGAGCCAGGCTTTGGCCACCTCGTGCTCCGCATTGTGTTTGACGACTTGATACGCCAGATCGTCGATATCTCGATAGTGATAATAAAAGGAATTGCGGTTGACCCCGGCTGCCTGCGCCACCCGCCGCACGGTGATAGCGGCGTAGCGTTCCGTTGCCAGCAGCTGCCAGAAGGCGTTTTCGAGCTTTAACGTGGCCGCTTCGTCTATGTTGGCTTTTTTGGGGCGCGGCATCAGATACACCTCCGATAATTAGACGTTTTGCCTAATAATGACCATTTTATTATCTGCCGCCGCCAGCTATAATACGATTATAGAATGGTTTAAGGAGGCGTTTGGCATGAAAAATATTATAAACCATTGGTACGACGTTTCGGTGTTTCTGGCGGGGCTGACGGCGCTGCTGGCCGTGTTTCTGCCCCTTGGCACGGTGCAGAAATACCTTTTGGCGGCCATTGTAATTATGCTGCTGCACTTTTTTGAGGAGTTCGGCTTCCCGGGCGGCTTTCCGCTTATGGGCATGCAGGCGCTGATGCACAGCGACGAGACGGACTCGACCAAATGGGATTGCAACAACCTGAGCTCGATGTTTGGCAACTGGGGCTTTTTGCTGCTGCTGTACGTGCTGCCGCTGCTTTTGCCCGACGTGCGCTTTTTGACGCTTTCCGCCATGCTGTTCCTTTTTATGGAGGTGCTGATGCACCTGGTGTTCTTCCCGCTGCGGCTGAAGACTTTTTATAACGCCGGGCAGGTCACCGCCGTTTTGGGGCTGGGCGTGATCGGCTGCCATTATTTTTTGACGGCGTTTGACGCGCGGGCGTTTGCCTGGTATGATTGGCCGCTGGCCGTCGTCTGGTTTGTCGCGGTGTTCCTGTTTTCTTTCCGCTCCAAGCTGTATTGGGGGCTGGGGAGAAAAGCGGGCTATGCGCTTACCGAGCAGACCGCGTACGGCACGCGGGGTTTTAACCGTAAATAAGCGGCCCAAAAACTTGTCGCCCGCCGCTTTCCGGCCTTACGAATCTTTGAACAGAAGAATAGATCTGAAGATAAATTGCCACAGAAAAAGTCCTGCCCAGATGATCATATGGTGCGCGTAGGAAGTCAACATATAAAAGAACCATTGCCATTTGGGCAGGATAAGATCGAACAGCAGGCAGAGCGCGACCGTTTCGCCGAGATTTATCAAATTATATAGCACGAATATCCGGCCGGGTATCTTTTTATACAGCTTGAGCGTTACCAGCGCCAATAACAACAACAAAAGCAGCAGATATCCCCAAAAAAGGTGGTTGGCGAAATTGGCGTGCGCCCGGACAAAATCCCCGAAAAGAGGCTCGATATATACGGCGGCAGGGAGGGCAAAAGGCTGATCGGTAGCAGCAGATACCAGTTATATTTGTTTATGTTCCTCCATACGCCAGCGCCCGCCGTAACCCTTTGCCAAAAGATTACCATAACGGCGGGGAAAAAGCAATAAGAGCGCCGAAAATGCCCCTGCCGGGCAAAAAATAAGGCTATGCCGCGTTTAGCATAGCCTTTTGTGCTATTTTCGTAAGCCTATTTGATATAGGAGAGCGGGTTCACCTGCTCGCCGTCGATCAAAACTTCGAAGTGCAGGTGGCTGCCGGTGCTGTTGCCGGTGGAGCCTTCCTTGCCGATCTCCTGGCCGATCTCCACTTCGTCGCCGGCGGAAACGCTGATGCTCTTTAGGTGGGCGTAGCGCGTTTTCAGGTTGTTGCCGTGGCTGATGATGACCTCGTTGCCGTAAGAGCCGTTATAACCGGCGGAGACCACCGTGCCGGCCTTGGCCGCCCAAACGGAATCGCCCATGTCGCCGTCGATATCCACCCCGGTGTGGCCGCCGCTGCGCTCGCCGTAATACGAGCTGATGCGCGTGGCCGTAGTGGGCCAGATCATGCCGGCGTCGGTGACGTAAGTAGCGGAACGGGCCGCGGTCTGCACCACAGCGCCCTGCAGCACGATCGCGTCAACGGCTTCCACCAGCGTGTTGGAGCTGATCTCCTGCCGCGCCGTTTCCACGCCGTTGGTCTGCACCATCTGTATCGTCACTTCGCGCGAGCCGGGGCTTCCTTCCTGCTTGGTCTCGGTCTGGCCGTAGCGCAGCTTGGTATCGGTCTGATACACGGTCTTGAAAGGAACTTCCTCGGTCTTGGTCTTTTCCAGCACCACCAGCACGTGTACGGGCGCGTCCGTCTGGCCCTCGCCCTTTAAGCGCAGCTTGGCGCCGTTTAGATCGCTGATATCCGCAACCTTCACTTCGGTTGGCTCAACAATAACTTTCTCGGCGAACTTGGCGTCAAGAACAGTCATGGTTGAATCAGCCGGCAGGTAAGATTTCTTCAGATATTCCAGAGCGTTTTCCGCGGCCTTGGCGGTGGACATATAGACGACGGGCTGGCCGTTTACGTCAATGGCGGCCCCGTGGGTCATAAGCGTGGTGTTGGCGGCCAGCAGCTCGGCCGCGTCGCTGCGTGAGACGGTCTTGGTGCCGGCGGCGGCCTCCGCAGAGACGGTGACGTCCTCCTGGAAATAGACCTCGTTGCCGACGGCGGCGGACTGCTTCGTCAGCAGCTCCGAAATGATCGCCTCGCCCTGGCTCTCGCTTGTTACGGCGGCGACCTGTACGCCGTCAACAAGAATAGCCGCCGGCTCGCCACCTAGCCCCAGGCAGACCGCCATGATCAGGGCCGTTATAAGCAACGCGGCTGAGAACGGCAGCAAAAGCTGCTTCGGTGATTTAATTATGCTCATAAAGTAACAGGCTCCTTTATATTTGGCGGCTTTGCGCCGCCGAAAATGACGAAATCAAGCGGTTTTTAACAAGTTATCCACCGCCGGGGCGGGTTTTTCACCAATCGCCGAACCAATTATAGCACAAAAATGTGGAAAAATCAACCCCTTAAGCAGCGGGCCGCCAAAGCTGGCAAAAGCGCAGTTACAGGCAATGATCTTGCCCGCGGCTGCGCTTTATGCCAAAATTTGTTTTCGCCTCGCCCCGCTATCACAACCGCGGCTGGCCTACCACAATGCCAGCTGCCGTTGCCTATTGCAGGGCGGGGGTCTCGCTTATCGCCTGCCACAGTCCCGCGATATCCGGCGTGTGGGCGGTATATTCCAGCAGCATATCGCCGGCTTTTACGCCAAAGCGCAGGTAGCGGGCGTTTTGGTCACTCTCTCCGGCCAGACGCTGCACGATCTCCGCCGTGATATCCTGCGCCGGGAAGATCGGGTCGGTCACCTGCTGCCACATATCGGCCGGTATCGAGGCGGAAAGCGGCAGATCGTACAGCGCTTCGTCCCAGGTCTCCGGCCGGTCGGCCTCGGCCAGACGCGGCGCGTCCGCCGCGGTGTAGGGCGAGATGCGGACGGTCAGATAATCGAACCGGCCGTCGGTGTAGCGCACCAGCAGAGAGTCGCCCGGGGCAAACGGCGTTTGGGCCGAAGCCCGAGGCAGGTACAGCGTGGCCGCCGCCAGCCGCATATCCTCCGGCAGCGTGGGCGGCAGATAAGCGGCGCAGACCTCGGAGCGCGCCAGCTCCTCGGCCGTCAGGCTGAGGCTGCGGCCGTCCGCCGCCAAAGAACGATCCGCCACGGGGTGGGAAGTTTCCACGGGCAGCGGCAGGCGCAGCTTGTTTTCGTCGAACCTTACGTTCGTGGGGCCGGGGGCGTAAAGCCGGCTTTGCGTCGGCGCTGCTCCTCCGGCTGCCGCCGGCTCGTCGGCGTCGCCCGTCTGGCAGACCGCGGGCAGACCCAGCGCCAGCGCCAGGCAGGCCACGGCCAGCGCGGAGTTGCGGATACGCCTCGTTTTGCCCGCGGCCGCTTTTTTGGCCGCCATCTTTTGCCCGGTGGCGCAGATAAGCCGCGCGCCCGGCCGGACGTTCTGCATCTCGGCGCGGTACTTGTCCTTAAAGCTCATCAAGATCATCTCCTTCCATAAAATCGTCGGCGAGTATCTCCTTCAACCTGCGGCGGGCGCGGGTGAGCTGCATACGCACCGTGCTGGCGCGCCGGGAGAGCAGCTCGGCTATTTCTACGGCCGTCAGGCCCTCGTAGTAAAAAAGGTGGATAAGCACGCGGGCGTCCGGCGGCAGCTGGGCCAGCGCTTCGGCCAGCTCGCTTTTGGGCTGCTCCTCGGCCGGGGCGTTATCGGAAAGCGGCTCGTGCTTTTGGCGGCGGGCGGCGGCCCAGAAGCTCTTGGTGCAGTTGGCCGTCACCTTCAAAAACCAGGCCCGCTCATGTTCGGGGCTGTCAAAACGGGGCCGGCGGCTGATAAACCGCAGGAACACCTGCTGGAAGATATCCTCCGCGTCCTCGCGGCAGCCGCTTTTGGCGTAGGCCAGCCGATACACCAGATCGGCGTTGCGGGCGATCAGCTGCTCCAGCTCCGTCTGGGCCGCTTCGTCCCGCTGCTCCGGCGGGGCGTTGCCGAACGCTGTCATAACCATGCGCTTGCCTCCTCTCTACCCTCTAATACCCTGAAAGCTGCCAAAGTGCCACACCAAAATCAAAAAAATTTGCAAAATTTGCAAAAAATTTTTTTGGCGGCCGGGCAATATGCCCTCCGACCGGCTTTTTTGTTCGCTTGACGGCGGCGCGGCGGCATACTATAATATATATTACATAGCAAAGCGCATTGGGGCAATAGCTGACCAAAAAACGGAAAGGCGGCGGAAAAATGCGGATAGAAACGGAGACGCGGCGAAATATTTGGGAACAGCTGCGTTTTTGGTATATAAACTCCCGGCCGGGCGCGCTGCCGCAGAGCCTGCTGCCTGCGCTGGCGGCCTTCTGCCTGGCGGCAGGCGAGGCGGGCTTCGCGCCGGTGGCCGGCCTGCTGGCGATACTGGGAGCGGAGCTGGCGCATCTTTCCTTCAATCTTTTCGACGATTACTTCGATTATAAAAAGCTGGCGAGCGAGTTTCGCTCCGAGCTGGCCAAAAAGGGCGAGCGCGCCTACACCGGCAAATGCCCCTACATAACCTCCGGCGAAGCCACTTTGAGCGAGCTTTTGGGCGCCTGCCTGGCGTTTGGCGGGGCGGCGGCTCTGCTGGGCCTGCTGGTGCTGCTGCTGGCCGGCCCGGCGATAATCTGGCCGGCGGCGCTGGGGCTGGTGTTGGGGCTGGAATATTCCGGCCCGCCGCTGCGGCTGGGCTATCATGGCCTGGGCGAGCTGGTGATCGGCGTCGAGTTCGGGCCGCTGCTGGTCTCCGGCGTGTATCTGGCTGCCGGCGGCGCGCATCTGCCGCGGGCGCTGGCGTTGGGGCTGGCGCTGGGGCTTTTGGTCACCAATATCGTCTATACCCACGCCGTGCTGGATATCAAAGCGGATAACTACGCCAAGAAAAAGACGCTGGCCGCGCTGCTGCAAACGCCGGAGCGGCAGCTGGCGGCCTCGGCCTGCTTTATCTTCCTGCCTTATCTGCTGGTGACGCTGGCGGTGCTGCGGGGGCTTAGCTGCTGGTGGCTGCTGCCGCTGCTCTCGCTGCCTCTGGCCGCGGCGCTGTATAATTCCGTGCGTCAGTTCCAGCGGCGGCCGGGCGAGCGGCCGCAGAAGCTGTTCTGGTACGGCCCGATGGGCGATTGGCAGAAATACCGCGCGGCCGGGGTGGATTGGTTTTTGCTGCGCTGGTTTTTGGCCCGCAACCTGCTGGCCGCTTTCGCCGCCCTGTGCCTGGTGGCCGGCCTGCTGGCTCGGCTGCGGTAGATTAAGGAGAGTTTTATGCTGAAGCAGTTGTTTTATCTGCCCTGGTGGTTCTTCCGGGCGCGCTTTTTGGGGCGGCAGCAGCCGTTGCAGACGGTGCTTTTCGTCTCCAATATCTGCAACCTGCGCTGCCAGCATTGCGCGGAGAGTGGACACGCCGGTGGTATCAGCCGCACGTTTGCGGAGCTGCGGGAGGAGCTTTTGTATTCCTACGGGCTGGGCTCGCGCTTCGTCGATTTTGAGGGCGGCGAGCCGACCATCTGGCGGGACGGCGAAAAAAACCTGAACGACCTGATCGCGCTGGCCAAGGAGATCGGTTTTTATTCCTGCACCGTGACGACGAACGCCCAGCTGCCGATCGACTGGCTGCGGGCGGACAGTATCTGGGTGAGCCTGGACGGCGTGGGCCGCTATCACGACATGATCCGCGGCGAGGGCGCGTTTGCCCGGCTGGAGCAGAACGTCGCGGCCGCGCGCCAGCCGAACCTCAGCGTGAATATGGCGATAAACCGCCTGAATGCCCCTGCGGTGGCCGATACTATCGCTTATGCCAAAAGCAACCCGGCGATCAGCCAGATCTCGCTGAATTTCCACACGCCTTATCCCGGCACGGAGCAGCTGGCTCTGCCGTGGGAGGAGCGCTGCCAGCTCATCGACACTATTATTGATATGAAGCGGCAGGGCTATCCCATTATGAACAGTATCTCCGGCCTGAAGCTGATGCGTACCAACGATTTCCCGAAAAGCTGCTGGGTGTCCAATTTTATTCTGGCGGACGGCACGCGGCTCAAGGAGTGTGCCGGCAGCTCGGTGGGCGTTTGCGATCAATGCGGCTTCTGCATGGCCGGGGAAATGCGCGCCGTGATGACGCTGAAACCGGATACCGTGCTGGCGGGGCTGAATCTGCGCCTGCCCCTGGGCGGCAAAAACGGCTGAAAACAATCAAAGAGAAAAAGTATCTATAACGTATCTATCAAGGAGGATATATGACGACTTATACCACGCAAATGGCGGCGGCCCGGGCCGGTATCATCACGCCGGAGCTGACCCAATGCGCCGCTTATGAGGGCATGGAGCCGGCGGAGTTGGCGCGGCTGGTGGCGGCCGGGCAGGCGGTGATCCCGGCCAACAAAAACCACAAATGCCTGCGTCCCTATGCGATCGGGCGGCGGCTCAAAACCAAGATAAACGTGAACCTTGGCACTTCGCGCGATTGTCTGGATATGGAGCAGGAGCTGGCGAAGGTGCAGAGCGCCGTCGCCATGGGGGCCGAGGCTATCATGGATCTCAGCAGCTTCGGCGATACGAAGGTGTTCCGGCGGCGGCTGGCGGCGGAATGTCCGGCGATGCTCGGCACCGTGCCGATCTACGACGCGCTGGTCTATTACGATAAGCCGCTGGCCGATATCACCGCGCGAGAATGGCTGGACGTTTTCCGCATGCACGCGCAGGACGGCGTGGATTTTATGACGATACATTGCGGGCTGAACCGCGAGACGGCGGCGCGCTTCCGTGCTAACCCCCGGCTGATGAACATCGTTTCGCGCGGGGGCAGCCTGATGTTTGCGTGGATGACGGCCACCGGCGAGGAGAACCCATTTTTCGAGTATTTTGACGAGATCTTGGATATCTGCCGCGAGTACGACGTGACGCTCTCTTTGGGCGACGCCTGCCGCCCCGGCTGCCTGGCCGACGCGGGGGATATCGCGCAGGTGGAAGAATTGGTGGTGCTGGGCGAGCTCACCAGCCGCGCCTGGGCCAAAGACGTGCAGGTGATGATCGAGGGGCCGGGCCATATGCAGCTGGATCAGATCGCCGCCAACATGCAGATACAGCAGACGGTCTGCCACGGCGCACCGTTTTACGTGCTGGGGCCGCTGGTGACGGATATCGCCCCCGGCTACGACCACATCACGGCGGCGATCGGCGGGGCGCTGGCGGCGGCGGCCGGCGCGGCCTTCCTCTGCTACGTCACCCCGGCGGAGCATTTGCGCC
>CANQSW010000053.1 GCA_947626615.1 uncultured Peptococcaceae bacterium
CCAAAACTTCCGTCGGGGCCATCATGAGCGCCTGACAGCCGTTTTTGACAGCCATGTACGCCGCAGCCATGGCCACGGCCGTCTTGCCGCTGCCCACGTCGCCCTGCACCAGCCGCCGCATCGGTTTGGGCGCGTCCATATCGGCGCAGACCTCGGCGATCACCCGCCGCTGCGCCTCGGTGAGAGGAAACGGCAGCCGCGCCGCCAAATTATCGGTTAATTCCGCCGCGCCAACGGTCTGCCGCCGCTTTAGGGGCTTGGCCTGCTCCGGCAGACGGCTGGCCAGCACCGTCAGCTGCGTCACCAGAAGTTCCTGAAAAGCCAAACGCCGCCGGCCCGCCTCGGCCGCCGCCGCGTCTTGTGGAAAATGCAGCTGATAAAGCGCCTGCGGCAGCTCCGGCAGGCCCAGCCCGGCCAACAGATCGGTCGGCAGCTCCTCGGCCAGATACGGCGCATAACGCTCCCAGGCCGCGGCCACCAGCCGCCGCATACTTTTCTGCGTCAGGTTGGCCGTCAGCGGATAGACCGGCAGATAGCCGCTGTCGCTGGGGCGGGCGGCAAATTCGTAGTCCTGCACGTTCAGTTCCCGGCCGGAAAAGCGCCGTTCCAACTTGCCGAACACGACGACGCTCTCCCCCTGCCGCAGCTTATCCTGCAAATGCGGCTGGTTATACCACACGGCGGCTATCGTATCCGTGCCGTCGGTGAGCAGGGCCTTCAATATCGTAAGACGCCGGTTTGGCCGCAGCAGAGTGCTGCCCAATATCTTCCCGCAGAGCACGACCTCCTCGCCCTCTTGGGCCGAGGCAAAATCCACCGGCTCCGGGCGGCTCTCATAGACGCGGGGCGGCAGAAAAAGCAGGTCGCGCACGGTGTAGACACCGAGCCGGCGCAGCAGCGCCGCCCGCTTCGGCCCGACGCCCTTCAAATACTCGATACTAACGCCCAGCTGATCCGCCGCGCGCTTTGGCTGCGGCCGGGCGGCGTTTGCCTCCGGCCAGCGGCAGCAGCTCAAGGCCGCCGTCAGCTGTTCCAGCAGGGCCGGGCGCTCCAACAGGGCGCTTTCGGCGTAGGCGTCGGCCAGCTCGGCCAGCTCCGCCGCGGCGGCCGGGGGTTCGGCCTTGGCGGCAAGCGCGGCCAGCCAGGCGGCAAAACCGCCGGTCACGCTGCTGTCCAGATAGCCCTGCCGTTGCTCCAGCGCCAGCACGGCCTCGATCTTTTCCGGCGTCGCCGCCATGATATCACCTCCACAGCCGTCCGGCTATAAAACCAACGGCGGCGCAGGGCCTTCGCCCCGCCCCGCCGCAAACTTCCAAATATAAGCAAAGGCTATTCCACCGCGATCAGGTAATAATAGACCGCCTGGCCGCCCAGATGCAGCTCCAGCTCATGCTCGGGATAGAGCGCCGCTATTTCGTCCGCCAGCGCCGCCGCGTCGGCCTCCGCCACGTCCTCGCCGTAGAGCAGCGTGATCAGGCTGGTATCTTCGTCCAGCATCAGCGGCAGTAAAGCGAGCGCCGCCTCTCTCACCGTGGGTTCGACGACGCTGATCTTGCCGTCCAGTATACCAAGAATATCGCCCGCGTGGATATCCTGCCCGTCCGCGCCGGAATCCCGCACGGCGTAGGTTATCTGCGCGTTTTTCACCGCCTGGAAGGCCTCCGTCATCGCGGCGGCGTTTTCTTCGGCGGATCTTTCCGGGTCAAAATCCATCATCGCTTCAATGCCCTGCGTGATGAATTTGCTGGGCGCCACGGCCACCGGCTTGCCGGCCAGCCCGGCCGCCTGATTGGCCGCCATGATGATGTTGCCGTTGTTGGGCAGTATCACCACCTGCTGCGCCGCCGTCTGCTCCACCACCGTCAAAATATCTTCGGCGCTGGGGTTCATGCTCTGGCCGCCGGAGACGATGCCCCCCGCGCCCATTTCAGTGAATATCTGATCCAGCCCCGCGCCGGATGATACCGCGACCACGCCGCAAAGCGGCAGAGCCTCGTCCGCCGGAGCGGCAGCCTCCGCCGGGGCAGGCATAGCCGCCTCGGCCGCCGCGGCCGCTTTCTCCGCCTCGGTGAAAATAGTCTCGCGGTGCTGATCCTTCATGTTGTCGATCTTTAAGTCGTGCAGGGAGCCCAGCGTCAGCGCATAGCTCAGCACCGCGCCGGGATCGGCCGTGTGGATATGCGTTTTCACCACCGTCTCGTTGCCGACGACGACCTGGCTTTCGCCCATGCCCTGGATCTTCGCGCGGTAGGCGTCCACGTCGATATTTTCGCCGTGGATAAAGAACTCGGTGCAGTAATGGTTGACCAGATCCGCCTTATCGTCGGCCGCGGGGGCGGCTGCCTCCACCCGCCCGGAGACGGGCAGCTCCATTTCAAATTCTTCGCCGCGCACGGCGCGCAGGCCGCCCGCGAAAATGGCGATCAAGCCCGCCGCGCCGGAATCCACCACGCCGGCCTCTTTTAAGATGGCCAGCTGGTTCGGCGTATCGTTCAGGGCCTTGTAGCCGGCTTCCAGCATCAGCTCCAGCAGAGCGTCCACCGTCATGTCGTCCGACGCAGCCACGGCTTTATCCGCCGCCTCGGCCATTTTGCGCGAAACGGTGAGTATTGTCCCCTCCACCGGGCGCATCACGGATTTATACGCCAGCTCCACGCCTTTTTGCATCGCGCGGCTGAAATCGGCGGCGGCGACTGCCTCCGCGCCCTCCACCCCCTGCGAAAAACCGCGGAGTATCTGGCTCAAAATAACGCCGGAATTGCCTCTGGCGCCCAGCAGAGCGCCGTGAGCCAACGCCGCGCCCACGCCGCTTATCGTCGTTGCGGCCGGCACGTCTTTGACGGCGGAACTCATGGTGAGCCCCATGTTGGTGCCGGTGTCGCCGTCCGGCACAGGAAAGACGTTCAGCGCGTTGATCTTTTCCTTATTGGCGGCCAGATTGGCCGCGCCGCCGATAAAGAAAGCGGCAAACTCTTTAACACCTAAAAAACTGCTCAATATAGGCCGCCCCCTTAATCCAGCACCCGGACGCCCTGCACCACCAGCTTAACGCCGGCGAGCTTTAGGCCCAGGTCCTCTTTCACGGAATATTCGATCCGCTGGATAACATTTTTGGCGATCTCGGAAATATTGATGCCGTAACCCACGATGACGTAGACGTTCACCTGCGGTTCTTCGTCCTTTTCGACGATCTCCACGCCGCGGCTGAAGGAATCGCGCCCCAGCAGCGAGGCCATACCGTCCTTCAGCGTCTTGGAGGCCATGCCCACCACGCCGAAGCAGTTGGTGGCCGCCAGCCCGATGTACATGGCCAGCACCTCGCGCGAAACTTCTATCGTACCATACTCGTTATTTGCTACAACGATCATAGATAGCACCTCCCATAACCTTTATATCACAATATTTTTGCCTGCTCATTTATTTTGTTATGCCTACTGTCTATTCATTATACATTAAAATCAGCAAAAAGCCAACTATAATTTTTCCGCGCGGCAAATTAAAAATTTTTTGCAAAAACCCTTGCATCAGCAAAACTTTTTTGCTAAAATAGAAAAGGTTATCCGCCAAAAAGATGGTTTAACTAATCTGCAAGGTCTTTTGCCTGTAAAAAGGAGGTGGAACTCATGGCAAAATGCGAAGTTTGCGGCAAGACGATCCAGACCGGTATGAAGGTCAGCCATTCCCATATCCGCACCAAACGCAAATGGAAGCCCAATTTGCAGAAGGTGAGAGTTATCGTGAACGGCACGCCGCAGAGAGCGACCGTTTGCACGCGCTGCCTGCGTTCCGGGAAAGTGCAGCGGGCGATCTGATCTGATATAAGCCGATACAGCAGCCTTTTTGGGGCTGCTGTTTTGCTTTATATGGCGCGCGGCCGCTTCCCCTCATATAATACCGCATAACCCCCACACCCCGGAGGCGCGTTATGCGAAGCGAAAAAGAAGTGCTGGCCAAAAAGCTGGAATACGAGGAAAAGCTGGCGGAATTGATCGCCGGGCGCAATGACAGCGCCCTGTTCGAGCCGGAAGCCGACCTTTTGCTGCTCTCTTTGGTCGACAAACTGGAGGTCATCTGGTGGCTGCTGCAAAAAGAGCTGCCGCTGGAGAGCGCGGCCGAGACGGCGTTCACGCTTTATAATTGACGCTATTTTGGCAGGATATCAAAATTCCTGACAAAATCCGCCCCGCAGATTGCGCCGAAACTATTGACTTGACCGCCCGCCTATGTTAAAATGCAAACAAATAAGTGGATATGAAACTGCCGGCGCTTAGTCTAAAGCACCACCGGCGAGGCGGGCAGCAGTTTACACAGCCAGAAAACGCAGGCAAAACGGCAACCGCCGCGCCCCTGCGTTTTATTTTTTCCGGCGCGGCAGCTTCGCCCCCATTCCCCGGGCCGGACCGGAAAGGCGGTGCGTCATGCAGAAAGAAAAATTAAAGCTCTACGGCTTCAACAACCTGACGAAATCCCTCAGCTTCAACATATACGACGTTTGCTACGCCAAAACGCAGCGCGAGCAGAAGGATTATATCGCCTATATCGACAAGCAGTATAACTCGGAGCGTCTGACGGGGATACTTACCAGCGTGGCCGAGATGATCGGCGCGAAGGTACTGAACATCTCCAGCCAGGATTACGACCCGCAGGGCGCGAGCGTGACGGTGCTTATCGCCGAGGGCTCTATGGTGCCGCTGGGCGACACCACCGTGGCGCACCTGAACAAAAGCCACGTCACCGTGCACACCTATCCCGAATATCACCCGGACACCTGCCTTGCCACCTTCCGCGTGGATATCGACGTGGCCACCTGCGGCGAGATCACCCCGCTTTCCACGCTGGATTATCTGATCGGCAGCTTTGATTCCGATATCATCACGATGGATTACCGCGTGCGCGGCTTCACCCGCGACGTCGACGGCAAAAAGCTGTTCATCGACCACTATATCAACTCGATCCAGAATTATATCAACGAGGCCACGCTGCGCCGCTATGACGCCGTGGACATCAATATCTACGAGGCCAATATCTTCCACACCAAAATGTTGATCAAGGATATAGACCTGCAAAATTATCTCTTTAACGCCGACGTTTACGAGCTGCCGCCCAAAACGCGGCTGGAGATCACCGACAGTCTGCGCCGCGAGATGATCGAAATTTTCAGCGGCCGCAACATCTATTGAGCTTATTAGTTTTCAAACGGAAAGAAGCTGGAATAAACGCCTAAACTCGACCAAAACGAAGCCCCGATCTACGAGGCCCTGCAAAAATTCAAAAAAGCCCGCATAGTTCCCTTTGACGTGCCCGGCCACAAGCGCGGGCGCGGCAACCCGGAGCTGGCCCGCTTCCTCGGCGAACAATGCGTCAGCGTGGACGTAAACTCCATGCAGCCGCTGGACAACCTCTGCCACCCCGTTTCCGTGATCAAACGCGCGGAGGAGCTGGCGGCGGACGCTTTCGGCGCGGCGGCGGCTTTTTTAATGATCGGCGGCACCACCTCGGCCGTGCAGAGCATGATCCTGGCCGCCTGCAAGGAGGGCGACGAGATCATTCTGCCGCGCAACGTCCACCGCAGCGTCATCAACGCTCTGGTGCTTTGCGGCGCGACGCCCGTTTACGTGAACCCTGAGACGGACAAAGACCTGGGCATCGCGCTTGGTATGCGGCTGGAGCAGGTGGAACAGGCGATACTTGCCCACCCGAACGCCAAGGCCGTGCTGGTGAACAACCCCACCTATTACGGCGTCTGCTCCGATCTGCCCGGCATTATCCGGCTGGCTCACGCCCACGGTATGCTGGTTTTGGCCGACGAGGCGCACGGCACGCATTTTTATTTCGGGGACGATCTGCCCCCCGCCGCCATGCGGGCGGGCGCGGATATGGCCGCCGTCAGTATGCACAAATCCGGCGGCAGCCTGACGCAAAGTTCGTTTTTGCTGCTGGGCCCAGGCGTCAAGCCCGGCTACGCCCGGCAGATCATCAACCTGACGCAGACCACCAGCGCTTCCTACCTGCTGCTGGCCAGCCTCGACATCTCAAGGCGGACTCTGGCCCGCGACGGCAGAAAGATTTTTGCCCGCGTGCTGGAGCAGGCGGAATACGCCCGCGGCGAGATCAACGCCATCGGCGGCTATTACGCCTTCGGACGGGAGCTCATCAACGGCGGCAGCGTCTGCGATTTCGATGCCACCAAGCTCGCCGTCAACACGCTGGAGCTGGGCTTGGCCGGCATCGAGGTCTATGATATCCTGCGCGACGAATACGATATCCAGCTGGAATTTGGCGATCTTGGCAATATTCTGGCCTATCTTTCGATGGGCGACCGCCGGCAGGACATCGAACGGCTGGTCAGCTCGCTTTCCGAGATACGCCGCCGCTATCAGCGGGATAAAAGCGGCCTGATGACGCAGGAATATATCGAGCCAAAAGTGGCCGTAACGCCAAAAGCGGCCTTCTGGGGCAAAAAGCTCTCGCTGCCGCTGGCACAGACGGCCGGGCGTATTTGCAGCGAATTTGTCATGTGCTATCCCCCCGGCATACCGATACTCGCCCCCGGCGAGGAGATCACGCCGGAAATTCTCGCCTACGTCGCCTACGCCAAGCAGAAGGGCTGCCAGCTGACCGGGCCGGAGGACGAAAAAATCGAGCGTTTGAACGTGCTGGCCGAATAAAGGCCGCGCTTAGGCTTTAATGGAGGCATAAATATGGAGCTTTGGTTCACCGAGCGTCACACCGCCAACGTAAAATTTTCCATTCGCGTCAATCGCCAGCTTTTCAGCGCGGAGAGCGACTTTCAGCGGATAGATATTTTTGAATCCGAAGAATTTGGACGCTTCCTCACGCTGGACGGCTATATGATGCTGACCGAAAAGGACGAATTTATCTACCACGAGATGATGACCCACGTGCCGATGGCCGTACACCCGGCGGTTAAAAACGTGCTGGTGATCGGCGCGGGCGACGGCGGCGTGGTGCGCGAGCTTTGCCGCTACCCGGAAATAGAAAGCATCGACTTGGTGGAGATCGACCGCATGGTGGTGGAGGTCTGCCGCGAATTTCTGCCGCAGACGGCCTGCTGTCTGGACGACCCGCGCGTGCATATCCACTATCAGGACGGGCTGCGCTTTATCCGCGCCTGCCAGGACGCCTACGATCTTATAATCGTTGATTCCACCGACCCTTTCGGCCCCGGCGAGGGGCTGTTCACCAAGGAGTTCTACGGCAACTGCTTCAAGGCGCTGCACGCCGACGGCATTATGGTGAACCAGCACGAAAGCCCGTTCTATGACGAGGACGCGCTGGCCATGCAACGGGCGCACCGACGCATTATCGAGAGTTTTCCGCTCTCCCGCGTCTATCAGGCGCATATCCCCACCTATCCCTCCGGGCATTGGCTGTTCGGCTTCTCGTCGAAAAAATATCACCCCGTCAAGGATCTGGACGCGGCGCGCTGGAGGGCCCGCCGTATCCCCACCAAATATTACACCACCAACCTGCACCCCGGGGCCTTCGCCCTGCCCGCCTACGTGGAAAATCTGCTGGAGGACGTGGAAAATGTCGAATAGGTTGAGCCAAAATCACGAGGTATTTATCGGCTGCGAGGCGGATTTTGACGCGGCCAAGATAGTGCTGTTCGGCGCGCCGTATGACAGCACCACTTCTTACCGGCCGGGGGCGCGCTTCGGCTGCCGGGCTATCCGGGCGGAATCCTTCGGGCTGGAGACTTACAGCCCCTATCAGGATAAAGACCTGGGCGAGCTGGCCGTCTGCGATTCCGGCGATATCGAGCTGCCGTTTGGCGACAGCGCGGCGGCCCTAAAGCTGATCGAGGAGCGCGCGGGGCTGATTCTGGACGCGGGCAAAACGCCCTTTATGCTGGGCGGCGAACATCTGGTGACGCTGGGCGCCGCTCGGGCCGCTCTGGCCAGATACCCTGACCTGCGCATTATCCATTTCGACGCGCACACCGATTTAAGAGACGACTACCTCGGCGTTAAGCTATCCCACGCCTGCGTGATACGCCGCTGCTGGGAGCTTCTGGGCGACGGCAGAATTTGGCAGTTCGGCATACGCTCCGGCGACCGGCCGGAATTTGCCTGGGCGGCGGCCGGGCACACCAGCCTGCACCGCTTCGATTTTGCCGGGCTGGCGCAGGCGCTTAAAGAGATCGGCCAAAGCCCGGTATATTTCACGCTGGATTTGGACGTGCTCGACCCGTCTATCTTCCCCGGCACCGGTACGCCGGAGGCCGGCGGCGTGAGCTTCCGCGAGCTTTTGCAGGCGGCGCTGCAGGTGTTAGATTCCGCCAACGTAGTGGCGCTCGATTTGACCGAGCTTGCCCCGAATCTGGACGCAAGCGGCGCATCGACCGCCGTAGCCGGCAAATTGGCGCGCGAGCTGCTGCTGGCGCTATAAAGTATAAAATCCCAAATATCGGAGGTCTTTTTCATGGGCAAAGCAATGATCATCGGCTGCGGCGGCGTGGCGCAGGTGGCCATACAAAAATGCTGCCAGAACAGCGAAGTTTTTTCGGAGCTCTGCATAGCCAGCCGCACCAAGGCCAAATGCGACGCCATGCGGGATAAGCTGCAGGGCAAATGCGGCACCAAAATCACCACGGCGGAGATCGACGCGAGCGACGTGCCGGCCCTCGCCCGCCTGATCGAGCGGGAAAAGCCGGGCGTGGTGCTGAATCTGGCGCTGCCGTATCAAGACCTGACGATAATGGAGGCGTGCCTGGCGGCGGGCGTGCCCTACGTCGACACCGCCAACTACGAGCCGGAGGATACCGCCAAATTTGAATATAAATGGCAATGGGCTTACCGCGAGCGTTTTGAGCAGGCCGGGCTGACGGCCCTGCTGGGCAGCGGCTTCGACCCCGGCGTGACCGGCGTTTTCTCCGCCTACGCGCTGAAGCATTACTTCGACGAGATCAACTACATCGACATTCTGGACTGCAACGCGGGCGACCACGGTTATCCGTTCGCCACCAATTTTAACCCGGAGATCAACATTCGCGAGGTCTCGGCCAACGGCAGCTATTGGGAAAACGGCGGCTGGGTGGAGACCGAGCCCATGG